>JAZDIW010000348.1:0-6849 GCA_043804575.1 bacterium | reverse complement strand
TTGCTCGAGGCTTTCGCGAATGCCGAGCCGGGCAAGGAATTTTCTGGACTGAATAACCCGGGTCAGATCCAGGGGATTCTTTTTGACGCGAGTTTCATAGGCGAGCCGCGCGGTAAGATCCGCCTCGAGCGTGGCAACCGTCTCGACAAGTTCTTTGTCGCTGCCGATGCCCACTTGCTGTTCCTGCTCATGAAAGCGTTGGATTCGATGCGAAAGGCGAAGATTGGACACGCCAATCCAGACGATGGCCGCCACCAGAACGACCAAGAGGATTTCCCAGAAGATATGAATTCGTTCACGCATAGACGGAGAACACTCTATCGGTGTTTCAGAAGAGTCAGTGTAGAAATCGTAATCGTCAAGGGCCGCTCATCCATGGCGCCGCGCTTCATGCTCTCCTCGGATCGTTTCACCGAGTTCGAGAGCTCAAAGAGCTCGATGGTTACCAGTCGGTCCGACTTCTCGAGACGATTGAGGAAGTTCACCATGTTGGCGTACGAGGTCTCCACTTCCAGTGAGTAGGGAGTCTTGATGTAGTCTGCCATGTTCAGCCGCTGCCCGGGTTCGATCTTCACCAGACGCACCTTCATCTCCTGAAGAAG
Organism: bacterium; assembly: GCA_043804575.1. GTDB lineage: Bacteria > Electryoneota > RPQS01 > RPQS01 > DYHQ01 > JAZDIW01. Next base: position 6,247 of record JAZDIW010000348.1, on the reverse strand, counting down.
GTCGGTGATGTAATTCATGAAGGGCATCGAGGCGTCTTCGGCCAGGCTGTCCTGCAGCGAGAGAGCGAGATTTCCTTCGATCAGGCGCGTGACCTGCTGCAATTCCCGCTCGATGATCTGCGCCGCAATCAGTTTCTCGTTCTCGTGACCGATGGCTTTGTCCAGCTGACGAATGCGCGGCGGCAGTTCGGCATAGACCAGTCGTTGATACAAATAATGACCCCCACCGAAGATCAGCAGTAACAGCAGTGCGAGCAAGACTTTCTTCATCGAACGACTACTCGATTGGTTTTAGAGTCCAGAACTTCCCATCCAGATAGACGAGCTGTTCGCTCGGGCACGGGTCGGGAGCTTTTGAGGCGCGAGACAGCCTCTCCTCGCAATGAACACTCACGACCTCCGCAATGAACATCGTGTGGGAGCCGAGCGGCAGCTCCTGTCGCACTCGGCAGGCCAGCACGAAGAAGCACTCCGCAATCATGGGAGCGCTTTTCAGCGGCGGACAGGGCACGGCCGAAAGGCCGAGCTGTTGGAATTTATTCACATCAAAGCCCGACGCGGTGCCGCAGTACTTGACCGCGTCCACGTCCGCCACGCGAGGCAGATTGGCCGTGAATTCGCCGCTTTCATGAATCAGATGATGGCTGAAGCGTGACTGACGAACGGACACGCTGACCATCGGCGGTTCACTGCAGACCGTCCCGAACCAGGAGCAGGCGATGAGATTGGGCTTGCTGACGGAGCCGCATCCAATCAGAACGGCGGGTGCCGGATAGGAATGAACAAAGGGAGGCAATTGGATTTTCTTCTGTTCGGCCTTCATTGTGAAAAGATTTTGAATTCTTTCTCGATTTTGGGTATGGGAATTCTATCCTCGAATGGGCACGCGATCCACACTGCGGGGCCTTGTCGCCGGCTTTCCTTCCGGACGCTGAAGCGAACAGATCACCAGAATATCGAGGATTTCCTGATCCTCAATCGTGTGCCGGTTCGATTGGGTAAACCGAATCTCTCGAAGGCCGCGCGCGAAGTCCTGCGTCGTTTCCAAGGTATCCATCAGGCGCGACACGCGTTCGAAGTCTTTCTCGTCCGGTTTGATTTGCGAAATGATCCTAATATGGAGCTGTCCCTGCTCGAATTTCAGTCCGGTGATGGCCATGCCGTCGGGCAACACCTGTGCCATGGCTTCCAGCCTCCTCGCCCAGAGGAAGCGCTCTTTTTCGAGCTTCGAGAGCGCCATTACATCGTCTTTGGAGACATTCGTGCCTTCGCGGCGCAGGGAATCGAGCTGGTGGCGAATGGCCGCAAGTTTGCTTTGCTTCGAGTCGACCACGGCGCGAAGCCGTCCGTGCTGTGCCCAAGTCAGGCCGCTGAGAATCAAGAACACGAGCGCAAATCCCGCCAACCACAACAGCGCCCGCCTCTCTCTCTTCCGCGAACGAACCGCCGCCTCGCCTTCGCCTTTATTCAGATTTATTGTGAATTGTTTGATCACCAACGCCCCATAATTAGTGCACTGCCGTGCGACACTACCATGTTGGCTTCGTCTATTTCAAGAGCACCATCTTCTTCGTTTGCATCCGGCCACCGGCCTGCAGGCGGTAGAGGTAGACGCCTGAAGCGAAATCACTCGCATTCCAAGAGACCGTGTGCGACCCGGCCGGAAGCATGCCATCCGCGAGGGTGGCCACCTTTTGCCCAAGCAAGTCATAGACCTTTAGTGACACATGACCCGCCTGTTTCAGGTCGTAGGAAATACGCGTGGACGAATTGAACGGATTCGGCCAGTTCTGCCTGAGCGTGTAGTCGTTCGGCAGAGGAGTCGCGAGCGGGCCGACGGGCGATTCCGGCCCCATCTTAACAAGCCAGAAATCCGTCCCGCCTGCGCCAAAAGAGCCTGTACTTCCCGCGAGAAAATAGCCGACATCGGAAGTCTGTTGAACACTCCGACAATACTCGCCATCGCTGCCTCCGAAAGTGCGGTTCCAAAGCTGTGTTCCGTTCTCGTCCGTCCGAACGACCCAGAAATCGAATGAATTGTCGCCAGAGGGCCAACAGTCCCCCGCCAGAATATAGCCGCCATCGGAGGTAATGTCAACGCTGTGGCAAAAATCCCAGCCGGCTCCCTCATAGATGCGGCTCCAAAGGCTGTCACCTGCTGCGTCAGTCTTTATCAGCCAGAAATCGCCATCCCCTGCGCCATAGGGCGCAAAGGTATGGGTGATTCCCGCCATGAGGTAGCCCCCGTCTGAAGTCTGCTCTACGAAATTGCAGATGTCCGTACCGAAACTTTCCCCCTCGATTCCCCATCCATAGGTACGGCTCCAGAGGCTGTCCGGCTGTGCGCGCGCTGTGGAAACAGAAAAGAGCAAGCCCGCCATTGCCAAGCTGCAAACGAAAGGATGCGTCTTCATCAGATGCTCCTCCTGTAGTTGCGAATCACCAGCCGTATTCAAGGATTTTAAACCGCCTGCGCCCTCAGCGCCAGCCCCGCCGCCGCGGCAAACTGCCACGGATTCTCTTCGAAGTGCGCTCCGCCTTCAAATTGCGCCAGCGGATTGTAGGCTTCGGCAGGCAAATTGAACTTCTCATAAAGGAAGGTCTGCAAGTCTTTCGAGCCTGCCGTCCCGCCCGTGAGAACGAACTTGACGAAAAGACCCTGCCCCGTCTCCTTCACATAATAGCGCAGCGAGCGGCTCACTTCGTCGCCAAGTTTCTCCAGCGCGGACTTTTCCGTCACCGAAAGCGATGCCGTCGGCTCGCCGACGCGCTTGACATCCGGGCGCAGGCCGCGCGAGGTTTTGAGGTTCTCCGCTTCGCGATACTCCATCGAAAGGTCGCGCATCAAGTCGAGCGTGAAATGATACCCCCCAATCGGCAGATCCCGCGTAAGAAAAACATCCTTGCGCCCGAGAACCGAGAGGTTCGTCTTGCGACAGCCTACATTCAGAAAAACAAGCACGCCTTCATCGGGCAGTTCCGTCGCGCTCAGGTAAGAATTCAGCGTCGCCAATGGCTCAATATCCACGACGCCCGGCTGCAGTTCAATTTCGCGCAGCGTGTCCATGTGCGCCTCGAAGGTGCGCTTCGTCGTTGCGGCCAGAAGGACGCGCACCTTATCGGGCTCTTTCGGGTCATCGCCGAGAATCTGATAATCCACAATCGTTTCGGTGCCATCGAGAGGCAAATGCTTGCGCGCTTCGAGCAGCATCGCCGATACCATTTCCTCGTCGGCAAGGTGCAGCGCGCGAATCTCTTTGGCCGAGATGTTCAATCCTCCGACCGCGCTGCCCAAGTGCCTCAGTCGCCTCGGAGGCAAACCCATCTCGTAGAATATCTCCAAAAGCAGCGGCACGAGCGTCGCTTTCTTCGGGCCTTCGGGATCATACGGCTCGGCGCCCGAAAAAATCTCCCGCGAGCGCGCCTGCACGAGCCGATGCGTGCGATGCGTCCCGCGCTCAATCGCCACGACTTTAATCGAGTGCGACCCGATATCGAGCCCCACGCGCAATTTGGATTTCAGATTGAACATTGGTACTTGCTTTGCAGCCTTTTCATCACTTGACAATCACGGTCCGCTGAGTACTCTTCGGCGAGATTGCTCGTCCTTCCGCAGACGCGAAGCTTCCGAAATATGTTCCACTCGGCAGTTCTCCTGGCAGAGAAATGGTCTGCACCCCGCCGTTTCTCGACAAGGGAACTGATAAGACGCGTTGACCAAGGATATTATAAAGAGAAAAAGTTCCTGACGATGCCTGGGGAGTCATGCTCAGGTACAAAACGCTCGATGCTGGCTCGGGATAAAGGTAGAAACCCGTATGACGAGGTTCTTGCCTGGATGCTTCCGTCACATCAGATGTGTCAACGACTGTATAGGATAAGATGCCGTGGTAGCTGAGTCCGGCCCACAGCTCATCGGACCGACCGGCGACAACAGATATCCCATCAATAGAGTTATATAGCGTTGGCCAGCCCTCTGAAAGTTCTCGCCAGGTTTGTCCACCATCTGTGGTTTGGAATACGCTTCCAAAACCTGTTGCATAGATGGTGTTGATTCTGTCAAAAGAAACTCGCACAAATTGCCACAGTTCGGGATCTGGGGGGAAGCTGGTGTCAGCGATAACCCAGGTTGACCCAGCATCCGGCGAGTACACGAAAGATTTTCGCGTGACACTCCACCCGATACCCCAAAGCCAGTCCCGGCGGAAGGGATCGAGGTTGAAGTCTATTAAGGCGTCAGGGGGTTCTGGTGTGCGTCGAAAGGTTGCACCAGAATCCTCGCTGACCCAAAGACAAAAAAAGTCGCCTCGCGCGAAAACGCGTCCAGGACACAGGGTGTCGAAGACAACTTTGAAGAACCCACCGTCAGGCACATCCCGTGCTACCCAGAGCATTCCGCCATTTGTGGTGCGAGAAAGCCATCTCCGACCGGCCCAGTCTGCCCCGGCACACATTAGCAGATTTGAATTAGAGGGACTGACATCAATCGAACGGACGCCAAAACCATCGGGACCGCCAAGACGCAAACCTTCGCTTCTCCTCTCCCACGGCTGCCCTCCTTTTCGCTCACCGGATTATTCTGAAGCTGCCGCTTTGCATAGCAGAAGGAATATTTTGAGCCCATAGAATAACATAGAAATAGGATCCATTCGCAAAATTATTCATATGAAATGGTATCTGATGATTTCCCTGTAGCAATATTTTCTGTGACCACACAAGCTGACCCAGAATGTTATACACCCGAATCTCCCCGGGACCTTCGATCTGGCAGTAGATGATACTTGCAGCGGGATTCGGGAAGACAATCGGCTTTTTTCCAAGCGGTTGAATATCTCTGTACACATCTATGTGATTGAATAGATGCCAAACATATATCCCTCCTGCCATGCTCGCGTAGATATTGCCGTGGGAGCTGACGGCGTGCGGCGAACCTCCACTTGGTGCCCCCTCAGCCAGTATTTCTGCAGTGGCAAATGTGCTATCTATCGAGTAGATCCCTTCAGAGGTACCAAAAATCCACCCGTCCAATTCGGGACCCGTGTAGAGAACGTCATACTCAATGAAGGGTGTGGATGTTGTGAGACAACTCCAGCTAGCATGGAATTCGTCGTACCGCAGTAGAGTGTCATGTGTCCCAAAACAGACGTAGGGTTTGCTCGGGTGAATCGCGAACCCCCGATAGCCTGCAGAGGAATATCGCAACATCGCTTCGGTTGAGTCACGAATATCAAATCGATCTATAGTCCCGAAACCTGCCATGCCGTAAAGAATTCCGGGCAAGGTATTCGAAAAGCCCAGACCTTCACTTGACATGTCGAAGGAGCCCCAGAAAGTATTCCAAGTGTCACCGCCATCCCTTGACCGAAAGATCTGGCCCTCCCCTTCTATCGAACCTGTTCCGAGAAACCAATCCAGCGTATCGAGTGGATTGATCGCAATTCGCCATTGCGTATGCCAAGGAGACCATATACCAATGGTCGTAAGTGTATCCCAGGTAAGACCGGTATCACGTGAGCGAAGCAGACCAACATTGGTTGGCGCTAGAATTGTTCCCGATAACAAAGGCGTTTTGAGAAGGTCTTCAACATTCCTCTGCGGTACGGCTACTCTGGTCCAGGTAATGCCGTTATTCGCACTACGAAAAATACCGCCCCGTTCTGGTTCATCGGGATAATAATAGGTTCCAGCAAGCAAAATGAGTGAATCCCTCTCGAGAATTGCCATCGAGGTGATATGCTGGCCCGGCAGACCAAGATAAGTCCACTGGGCCTCAGCTTTTCCAAGGAGCAGCAACAGCACCCCCGTCACAAAAAATAGAGGCCATTTCATTAGCGTTACTCCTTCTCAATTCACCTGCCCGCCCCAGGCGATGATGTTGAAGAGCCCGCGGCCTGCTTCATCCACGGCTTCAAAGAAGCACGGTGGACGCTGGCGCTTGAAACGGGTATCATAGTGATAGTCTTTCAGGTAGCCGGTTCCGCCGTGATTCGAGCGATGCACATAGCCGCGCCGCTTTTGTGTGATGCTTCCCCAAGCATAGATCATGCCGCGTTCATCCGGCGATGGCCCTTGGTAGGGATCCCATGTATCATTTTGGTCTTCAAAAGTGAACGATTCGCCCAAAGTGACAATCGCCGCCGTGATAACAACGCTCGTCAGTGCCGGATTCGTCTGATTTTGCCCCATGCCGCCCGAGTTATCGCGTCCGTTGGTCGGCGTATTCGCCACCAGCACATTCCCTTCGGCT
>JAZDIW010000347.1:0-7239 GCA_043804575.1 bacterium | reverse complement strand
GTGTAACCCACCGCCCCCACATTCGGGGCGGTGAATCCCCCGATTCACCCCGCGTCAAGTCACAATGCCGGGCGGTTCAGGACATCCGCCGCGGCGGGGATTTTATCGCCGAGCCAGGTTCGTAACCTGGCCGAAAATCATTCCCCCTTCGACAATCTTGATTTCTTCTTCCGTCAATCCATATAGCTCATAAACGAGGTTATCAATTTGCCTGTCCGTCGCGGCAATCTGCCTTTCGAGCCGCGTCTTTTCATCCGGCGTCTTCGCCTTCGGAAGTTCCTTATGCAGTTTCAGCATCCGCTCCACCAGCTCAACCATTTTGTCGTGACGCGCTTTGTCTTTCTTATCGGAGAAATTGATGGGGCGGATGGGGAGATCGCGAAGTTGTGTGACTTTGATTTGTGGGAAAGCTTGGTTGGCTTCGTCGAAGTAGGCGCGGATGAAGAACGCCATCAGCCGGCTCCCGATAAGACCAGCTAAGTATTTCGGTGATAGTTTTGCAGAGAGTGGCTTTGAGATATATACTTGTTGATCCGCTATCGAGTCGCTGGAATCGAGTGTGACAACCAGCCTGTCACCAAGGATTTTACGTGAATATATCCGTTCACCATCGAAGAATTTTGGGTCTCGGGGTTCCGCCAGCCAAGTTCCGTACAGTATGAATTCCTCTGGAGCAATAGGAGCAAAGCGCCTCAGATCTTTTCCGTAGACGAAAGGTCGGCTGTTCTTCAGTCGTCGCTTGGAGTGATATGGTCGTTCGCGCACATCGCGAGACGTCTGATGCCCCGTTCCAAAAGCAGTTCTCCCGTAACCACCAATGCGATAAGCGTGAACACCGCGCGTTATCTCGGCCACATCGCCAAGCTTGGCGTTTTTGGTTTTGAGGCGCTCTGCAATTTTCACGACCAAGGTCGATGCCGCCGTAGCGATTGGGTGCTGCCCATCGGAGTAGGATGTCACCGGGTGTACTGCTACCGGCTCGACGGAGCCATTGTCAAGGGCGAGAAGTTCGAATGTCTCGCCGGGTGTCTCAGACTTGGTCAATGTATATATGACTGTATCCACAGTGATATCAGCGAAAACACTTGAACGTGGCGTCACAATGGAAAGATTGCTTGATTTCGAAAAGATGAAGGCACGCGTTAACGACGAGTATGTGTTGGTTAGCCACACATTGGGAACGATCTGACCGATGCGACCTTCAATGCGGCAGAGCCAGTGCGCGCGCTCCATGAAAAGAGAGAACATGTCCAATTGATAGGGGCTATAGCGGTAGAATTGGCGAAAGTAATCTTTTTGCTCAGCGCCAATGTTGAGGGCCTTCCAGTCTCTGCCGAAGACATACGGCGGATTCCCAATCACGGCATCGAAACCGCCTGCCTTCATGATGTCGGGAAACTCGCTATTCCAGTCGAAGGCGTTGATGCGATATTTTTCCTCGTCGTCAAGCAATTCCATTTGGGCGTGGTCGTAGAAATCGGGGCCGATGAGGGAATTGCCGCATTTGATATTGGAGGCGAGGTCGGGAAGGGCCCGCTGGCGAAACATTTTCAGTTGCGCGTTCAGGCTTTCGCTCGACTCACCCTCGAGCACTTTAAGCAAGAGCGAGAGTTTGGTCACCTCGACGGCTTGCGGGTCAATATCCACGCCATGGATATTGTTCAGAAGGATTCGCTTGCGCTCAGCCGGTGTCAAGCGCCACTGGCCGCCGGTGGTTTGGTAAATTAGTGATATGACCCCCCTTTTATCCCCCCGTGAACGACCCCCCTTTTGTCCCCCCGTAAACGGGGGGAGACCCTCTCTTCCCCTCCTGCTTGCGGGGGGGATAGGGCGGGTCAATCCGGCAGCCGCGAGATACTCTTCCAAGTGCCAATCCAGCAGATACTGGTACGCTCCAATGAGGAATGAACCCGAACCGCACGCGGGGTCGAGAATTCGCAGCTTGGCCGCTTCTTTGGGTGTTTTGTTCTCGAGCAACTTCCCGACCGTATGCTTGACGATGTAATGCACGATATAGGTGGGCGTGTAATAGACTCCCCCCGCCTTTTTGACTTCGGGCTTGTCCTCTACTTTGGCGCGATGACCTTCGGTTAATCGAATGACCTTGCCGAGGAACTGCTCGTAAACTTGACCCAGAATATCCGCCGACAGAACCCTGAACGCGTAAGGGCTGTCGGGATAATAAAGCCCTTGGATGATTTCTTTTAGGGGCTTGTCATCGAGGATAAGCGTGGGAGTGAGTTCATCGGGGTCCTCAGCGCGGCCCGTTTCCTTTTGAAAGTGAAACAGCCCCGAGTTATAGCGATCATCCGCCCGCCGAAAGATTTGAAAAAGGTTCCCATAAATGTTTCTTTGGTCAGTCAGGTCACGGAGTTGAGCATAGGGTTCAATCCCGCGATCTTCACACACGCGAAGGAAGATGATGCGGTCAATCGTGCGCTCGACAGCGAAATTGAGTTCGCGTTGGCTGAGACGCTCATTGCGTAAGGCAAAATTCTGCGCAAATTCCTTTCGCCACATCTCGATGTCGCTGAGGAAAGCGTCATCTACCTCCGCCGTGCCTCGCCGCCGCTTGGATTCGGCGTATTTGTCAAACGACCCTTTAAGCACAGCGTCGTGCGAGAAGATGGAGGCTATTTCCTCCCATTTCTCAAGATACTCCTCATAGGTAAGAATAATCAGGCGTGCGGCGGAAGCCTTGTCAGTCTGGTGAGGCCGAATGCGACAGTCATAAACCGCAAATTCCTCGAAATCGGTCAGAATGGAGAGCGGAAGTTTCGCCGACCAAGCGTAGCGGCGGAGCTGGAAGGCAGGAGAGGGGTCTTCCTTGATGTTAATCGCGGGTTTTTTGGCTTCGACAAAGAACTTTCGCGTGCCGCCAATGCGAAAGCAATAGTCGGGCGCCTTGGTTCCTTCACCCGCCTTAATCGCATCTTCGTGAACAACATCTTTGTAGGCCTCCGAGTAGCCCTGTTTGTTCTGCACATCCCATCCAAGCTCCTCGAAAAATCGGTCGAGGAACTCGCGGCGCAGTTGCGTCTCGTTATACAAAGGCGAATGGCACGCATCGCGGTTGCGCTGAAAATGCTCAACAAGCTCTTTGATGACTGAAGGTGCTTTCATATTGCCTCCCATTACGGCGTCACTCTTGCCAGCACAATCGCCATGTCGTCGGCGATGAGTTGCCCGGGGGCAGGGCTGACGCGGCGGAAGAGATTTTGCGCGATGTCGGCCAGATTGCCGCGGCGGTTCTCCATGAGGAAGAATTTCAAGCGCTCGTAACCGAACATATCTTCCTCGCCCTCGGCGGCTTCCGGGATGCCGTCCGTGTAAAGAACGAGCAAATCGCCGGGGCCAAGGCCATACTCCATTTGAATGAAGGGAAAGACATCCATGACGCCGAGCATCAGGCCGCCCGCATCCAGTTCAATGATGCCTCCGTTCGCGCGGATGATATACCCCGGATTGTGGCCCGCGTTGCAAGCCGTTACTTGCGTGCGATCGGCGGAGATCTCCGTCAGAAGCAGCGTCACAAAGCGTTCCGGCGAGGTGCGCTGGCTGATTTCGTGGTTCAGCAGGGCGACAATTTCCGAGATCTGCCGGCCGGGCTGAGCGACCATGCGAAGCGTTGCCTGCAAATTCGACATGAGCAGCGCCGCGGAAAGTCCGTGGCCCGCGACATCGGCAATGCAGAGAATCACGCGCCCGTCTTCGAGAGCGAAGAAATCATAATAATCGCCCCCGACGGATTGCATGCTTTGGTGCAGGCCCAGCACCTCCAAGTTCTTCAGCGCCATAGGCCCTGAAGGCAACAGTCCAAGCTGAACTTGGCGCGCCTTCTCGAAGTCCTCCTCGAGCTCTTTGATTCGGCGGCGTCGGCGGACTTCGCGTCGTCGCATTTCATAGAGCGCCAAGATCCCGACGAAGGCGAAGAAGCCCAGGACAATCGCCACATAGCGCGCACCCTTGGGCCAACGCGAGAAGGCAAAAAGCGGTCGCTGAATCACACGCGCCTGATGATAAACAAAATAGAGTGTGTCGTTAGAGTCGTTTTCCAAGTAAAGCCCGAGCACCCTTCGGCTTTGGTCGAGATATTCTTTCCCGTCGAGCTTGAAGCTCGGCGGGCGGAGGGAGCGGGGAGATGGGAGAATGATGGAGGAAGGTTCCTTCGTTCGTGCGAAACTGTGCGTCTGCAACTTCGGACGCAAAGGAAGAATTTCGCCATTCCAGAAAAACTCATCCGGCACGGATGTGAGCGCCATGCGAGCTTCGTCATAGCGCCACTCATGGAGTTTCGCGCGGCCGATTTGGCCGGAGACACTTTCCACGAACCAGGACAGAGAAGTCCGGCTGGAAATCTGTTTTCGAGGGCGCTGTCCCGCCAAAGGCACCGTCAGTGCCATGTGAAAATCAGGTGATAGGAACGCCCTTTCTCCGGAGAGAAACAGCGTATCATAGCCAGTGATTGCCTTGCGCCTTGCATATCGAATCGCGGCCAGACTGTCGCGCTCGATGTAAATGGCAGCGAACCTTGACACCGCTATGGAATCCAAGCCTCGTACCCGAAGGCTCATCGCTGCATAATGTGCACGGGGCGGCTCAGGCGGCTGTGCTCGGAGGCTTTCGGCCAAGACGGCCAGAGGTGGGATGATGACAGCACTCCAAGGATCATGCTTGCGCAGCATGAGCATGCGGGCTGTGCGTGGAAGCCATTCAGGAGGTGGTGCGCCGGGTGCAAGGAACAGCGCCGTTTCTCCATCGTCGGCAATGTCGAGTTCCAAGCGCAGCGTGATTCTTCCTCCTTGCGGAGCTCGGTCTCGCAATCTTATCATTCCGCTCTCACCCACCCAACGGCTTACGGAAGGCGTGGCGGGCAGGGAGTCTCCGAGAGGCGTAATCGCCCATAGATAGACGAGGTTTTGCGGAAGTTCCAGAGCGAGTAGCTCTTGAAATTTCGTTGAGGTCGGAAGGAGAAATTCATATTCGACCGCATACTTGTCGCCGGACGAGAAGCGCTCGGCCATGCGCTGCACCGTCGGCACAGGGAAAGGAGAGCGAGCCGTTGAGCTCAAGTTTGTCCAAACGCCCAAGTCAGCAAGTCGCCCGCGAGACCCTTCCGTTTTGACCGTCAGGCGATACCGCGCCGCGCGCGTGACTGTGGTCTTGTCTCTCATTTCCACCGGTTCAGCGCCGAAATTTCGCTGCCAGAGTTGCCCCTCCACATCGGAGACAAGCGACAGCGTCGTTCGACTCTGTGGCTCCAAGGCAGCGGAAAGCCATAGATTCCACTCGAGACCATCGCCCTTTTCCAACGACAGCTCGTAGCAAAGGGAATCATCCGGCATCAGATAGCTGTGGCGCGTGGTGGAAGATTTCGTTTGTCCCAAAAGCGCGATGGGTATTGCCAGCGCGATGAGCATCATTCCTGCGAATTGTGTCGGTTTTTTCATTCAGATAAGCCTGCTATCGAACTTCAATTTCACCTTCAAAAACGAACTCGGCGGGTCCTTCAAGCGTGACCATTGAGAAATCGGGTTGCACGATGATCTGCAAATCGCCACCAAGTTGCGAAAGCGTGATCGGTGTGCCCGAACGCAATTTTCCAGGAGCGACCCCTGCGCACGCGGTTGCGGCAGCACCCGAGCCGCAAGCCAAAGTCAGTCCCGCTCCGCGCTCCCATACGGCGAGCTGACAGGAAGTGTTGCCCATCACATGCGCAAATTCCACATTAGTCCCTGCCGGAAAAATCGGCAGCTTTTCAATCAAGGGCCCATAGGTTCGTACAAAAATCTCATCGCGAGCCGGGCCGAAGATAACACAGTGGGGATTACCCACAGAGAGAATCACGACATCAAAAAACGAATTGGCGACCTCCAATCGTTGAAGCATTGACTCTCGATTTGACGGAGCAAAAACCGGCGGTGGCATCTGGACTTTGACGCGGTTCTCTCCCACGATTTCCGCTTCGGAAATACCGGCGTCCGTTTCGATTTGCACCGGCCCCGAAATAGGCTCGCCGATGTCCCGCAAAAAGAGAAGAAAACATCGCAGGCCGTTCCCAGACACTTCCGCTCGGCCGCCATCGGCATTGAACAGAATCATGCGAAAAACTGTCTTCTTCCCTCGCTCAAGCAAGAGAATTCCATCCGCGCCGATTCCGAGATGGCGGTTGCACAAAAAGCGAATGCGTTCGGGCGTGAGCCAATCGGGCGAGCTCTGTTCCTTTCGCCTATCCACAATGACAAAGTCGTTTCCCAGCCCGTGATATTTGCGAAATCGAAATTTCATGGATTCACTTCCATGCTGTGGCATTCCAGCAAATATAGCATTTTTTGCGACATTGTTGCAAGCAGAGAGTCGGAAGCGGTAGGGATTCCGGCAAGACCGCCGGAGTTCGGATAAGAAGAACTGGAGAGACTGCTTGCGGAGTCGCCCCCGATTCAATCGGGGGTTGCAGCCGATCCATCAGGTGCGCCCGCGATTCATTTCAGCAACACCATCTTCTTGGCATCTCTGAACGAGCCGGCTTTGAGCTGATAAATGTAAATGCCCGACGGCAAGTTCGCCGCATCCCAGGAAACTCGGTGAGTGCCCGCGGGAAAAATGTCATTGGTAAGTGAGGCGACTTCCTGCCCGAGGATGTTGTAGATTCTCAGTTCGACCTTAGCGGCTTGGGGAATGTCGAAGCGAATCATGGTCGTTGAATTGAAGGGATTGGGATAGTTCTGGCGAAGAGCATAGGCCATAGGTGCAAGGCTTGGTCTGATGATTACATCAACCTGGTCGAAATAGAAGGCCCCAATGTCAGAAATCGTGGTATCCGGATCAAGGGGCAAACTTGGATCGCCCGCGTCGATGCAGGGGGAATTTGCCTGGAGATGGAAGTCGTCGCTTGATACGAACACTGGATCAAGGAAGATGTTATGGTAAACATCGCAAGAATCGCCGTTCGCGTTGATGGTGGCAATGTCGCCCAGGCTGTCAGGAATCCCAAGACCCTCAAAGGCCCCGCCACTATTGCCAAAGATATTACAGAATGTAAGTTGACTGTTCGGGCTTCCGCTGAAATAGATTCCTATACCTTCGGAGAAGGCGACAGTGCTGCTGTTGAGAATCGGCGTGGAAGTATGGCAATACATTCCACCGCCATTACCGCCAGCCGAGTTGGCGGCGAGTGTACATCGCGTGAACTGGAGCGATGTACTGGATCGGCAATGCACTCCGCCGCCGTTACCACCT
>JAZDIW010000346.1:0-3517 GCA_043804575.1 bacterium | reverse complement strand
TTCCCCTACTGAAGTAGGGGGACGACAGGGGGTTCATTCCTGATTTTTTCTCGTGTGTGCAGTGGGACGGAATTCCACTCTGATGTTCTTGAGGGCGCTGCAGAACGAACTTAGTTCTTTAAAACTTCAAGGATTTCGTTCCAGAGTTCCTCGCGCCCACTATGTTCTGCGGATGAATAGGCAAGAATCGAAAGCGGCGCGTAATGTTGCAGTTCGTCTCGCAAGCGCTCCAGCACTTTTTGCGATTCGGTTCTGCTCAATTTGTCTGATTTGGTCAGAGCGATGACGAAGGGCCGACGATACATCTGAAGCCAATGCAAGAGTTCGTGGTCGTCCGGTGTGGCGCCATGACGGCTGTCCAAGATGACAATGACGCAGCGCAATTCCGTTGATTCACGCAGATACCCCTCCACCAGTACTCCCCATTTTTGGCGCAGCGCCTTCGGCACGCGGGCAAAACCGTATCCGGGCAGATCCACGAAATAGTAGCGGTTGTCCACAAGAAAGTAATTGAGAAGCTGCGTTTTGCCGGGACGCTTGGAAACGAGCGCGAGTTTGCGGCGGTTCAGAAGACTATTAATTAGAGATGATTTGCCCACATTCGAACGACCGGCAAAAGCGATTTCGGGCAAGCTCGGGCGGACAAGCGTCTTCAGGTCGGCGCGAGAGGTGACATAGGTGGCGGAGGGGATTTTCAGCACGATGTAAGGAGTTTAGGCGTGTTTCAGGGATTCGGAGTGGTGAGGCTCGGTCAGAACCTGTTCCTGCGGAGGAAAGATATAGTCCCAGACTTGCCTAATCGTGGAGGCGAAAAAGGCTTCCATCTCTTTTCGCACTTCCACATGAAGATCCAGCCACTCCTTTCCGTTCTTTTCCGGAAGGATAAGGCGCCGGATTCCCGCGCGTTTGGCCGCCATCACTTTGGCCGCCAAGCCGCCGATAGGCAGAACATTTCCTCGGAGCGTGAGCTCTCCGGTCATCGCAATATCGGCATCCACGGGCCGCGAAATCAGCGCAGACAGCATCGCGGTCGCAAGCGTGATGCCCGCCGATGGACCGTCTTTCGGAATGCCGCCCACGGGAATATGAATGTGAATGTCGAGCTTGCGGTGGAAATCTTCGGGAACTCCCCAGTGATGTCCGTTGGCGCGAATGTAAGAAAGAGCGGCTTGAGCCGATTCCTTCATCACATCGCCGAGTTGGCCGGTCAGTTGCAGCGTTCCACGCCCTTTCATCAAGGTGGCTTGAATGTTCAGGATTTCGCCGCCGGAGGAAGTCCATGCCAAACCTATTGCCGAGCCGACTCGCTCTCCCTGTTCGACTTCATCCTTGTGAAACGGGGGCAAGCCGAGGAATTTCTCAAGATTCTTGAGGGTTATTTCAATGGGCTTTGAGCTTTTGGACGGGTTTTCGCGAGCGACCTTGCGGCAGATGCGCGCAAGGTGGCGTTCAAGTTCTCGCACTCCAGCTTCTCTTGTGTAGATGTCAATCATGCTCAGGATAATCTCATCGGAGATGTCCACCTCGCCGGATTCGAGGCCATGTTCGCGCAACTGTTTGGGCAGCAGGAATTGGCGGGCGATGTGCAGCTTTTCTTGCGCCAGATAGCCGGGCAGCTCGATAATCTCCATGCGGTCCTGCAGCGGCAGCGGAATGTCGTGGCGGATGTTCGCGGTCGTGATAAACATCACCTGAGACAAATCATAATCCACTTCGAGGTAGTGATCCGAGAAGTGAGCGTTTTGCTCCGGATCCAATACCTCGAGGAGCGCCGCCGAGGGATCGCCGCGAAAATCGGTGGACATCTTATCCACTTCGTCGAGGAGAAAGACCGGATTGGTGGTGGCGGCGCGTTTCATTTGCTGGATGACGCGGCCCGGCAGCGAGCCGATGTAGGTGCGGCGATGGCCTCGGATTTCCGCTTCATCACGCACGCCTCCGAGCGACACCCGAACAAAGTGGCGCCCCATCGCGCGCGCGATCGAGCGTCCGAGAGAGGTCTTTCCGACACCCGGGGGCCCGACAAAGCACAGAATGGAGCCACGCATCTTCTGCACACGCCCCAAAACAGCCAGGTGCTCCAAGATGCGCTCTTTGGGTTTCTCGAGGCCGTAGTGATCCTCATCCAAGATGTGCTGGGCCAGCGTGATGTCGAGATTGTCTTTGGTCGCCGTGCTCCAGGGCAGACTGGTCAGCCAATCGAGATAGTTCTTTATCACCGATGCTTCGGGCGAGAGCATCGGCATTCCCTTGAGCTTCTCGAGCTCTTCATTGGCCTTCTCTTTCACTTCCTTGGGCATGCGAGCCTTGCGAATCTTGCGGCGATACTGGAGGATGTCGGAGTAATCTTCTTCATATTCTTCGCCAAGCTCTTTCTTGATGACTCGCATCTGTTCCTGGAGGTAATAGGCGCGCTGTGAGCGGGTGATTTTCTCGCGCACCTGCTTCTCGATGGAGCGTTCGATTTTCAGAATCTTGATCTCTTCGTTCAATGTCTTGGAGATGGCCGAAAGGGCATCCACGAGATTCTCGAAGCTCAAAATCTCTTGCTTGCGCTCCACGGGAAGGGAAAGGTGAGCCATGATGAAATCGGCCACTTGCCCGGGCTGATCCAGAGTCGCCAGGGTAATCAGAATTTCGTCCGGCAGCTCCCGATTCAGATTGACATATTCGCGAAAGAGATTCTCGGCGAACCGCACATGTCCCTTCACTTGGGAACTATTTCCATTCGAAGGGCGAAGAGGCTCGATTCTCGCCCGAAGACAACCCTGCTCCGTCTCGAAACCAAGAACTCGGGCTCGCTCGATTCCCTCCACAAGCACCTTGATGAGGCCATTGGGAAGTTTCAGGACTTGCAGAATATTCCCGATGACGCCCACTTCATAGAGATCCTCCGGCGCAGGTTCTTCTTTGCTGGCATCCCGCTGAGCCACCAACAGGGCCTGCTTGGTCCCCATCATGGCTTGTTCAATGGCTTGCAGCGTTTTCTCGCGCCCGACAAGCAAGGGGAAGATCATCGTAGGGAAGATCACGATGTCGCGCAGCGGCAGTACGGGGAGTACGGCGGGCATATCGGCGTTATCGGGCATGGAAGTTTTTCCTAAATTTCACGGCGCAGTCTCTTGACGGGGATGCGAAGTTGTTCGCGGTATTTCTGGACGGTGCGCCTCGCGATAGGGAAGCCTTCTTTGGCCAATAGATTCGCGATGGCTTGATCGGAAAGAGGATCGGACTTGTCTTCGCCGTCAATAATCTCGTTCAATCGATCCTTGATGACTTTCGTGGACACATCTTCACCGGAGGCGCTTTCCATCCGCTCGCTGAAGAAGAACTTGAGCTCAAAAACGCCCCAATCGGTCTGCACATACTTGCCCGAGGTAACGCGAGAGATGGTGGAGATGTCCATGCCGATATCTTCCGCAATGTCCTGCAGAATCATGGGCTTCTGGAATTCTTTGCCTTTGCGGAAGAACTCCTCTTGGCGTTTTACGATGGCTCGCATCGTGCGCACAATCGT
>JAZDIW010000345.1:0-5789 GCA_043804575.1 bacterium | reverse complement strand
ACGGCGGCCTTCCAATTCATGCTTTGCCAACCCGCGATTGCCTGTCCGATTTACGGACTCATCGTGGGCCGGCCGGAGATTGGGCTTTTCTTTGGGCTCACCTTTCAGCTTCTCTGGCTGCGCTCGCTGCCGGTTGGAGCGGCTCAATTTCATGAGGGGAACCTTGGAGCGCTCGTGGCAACCGCGGTAGCGGCGGCAATACCCAAGACACTATCCGGTGAGCCCGCGCTCGTTGTCTTGGGATTTGCCGCCTTTGCAGGTTTGATAACAGCGGGATTGGGCCGTCATCTTACGACCATCGTTCGGCAGAGACTCAGGCATTTCGCGGATGCCTATGAAACCGCTCTGTTGCAAGAGCGCTGGGGACAATCGCGCCGTCTCTTTCTTGCCGCTCTGCTCTTCAATGCCGCAGCCGGCGCGGCGTTCACGCTCGTTCTCTATTTCGTTTCCTTGCAGGCTGTGGACTGGCTTCTGGATATTCCGGTGGGAATGCCCCTTTCGGCCCAAACGGTCAAGTCAACGGATTGGCTTTGGGGAGGTCTCTTTGCCGTGCTTCTTGGCGCCGGCGTGGGGATTGGCGCGGCGCGTTTTTTCCGGCGCAAAACCTCGGTGTGGATCATCGGCGGTGTCGTAATCGCCGTGGGGATACTATGGCTATGACTTCCCTTACCTTCGTCGAAAAGTTGCGGCTTCTCTGGCGCAGCCTCTTCGTGCAGGTCTTCTGGAATTATCGCACGATGCAGGGAGAAGGATTTCTTTTCACCCTTCTGCCCTTCCTTCGTCGCCTCGGAGCGGATTCGGAAGAGCGGCAGCGTCTGCTGAAGCTTTCGGGTGGATTCATGAATGCGCATCCTTGCCTTGCGCCGATGGCCATAGGAGCGATGTTGCGTCGAATGGCGGACGGGGAGGACTCCGAAGAGGAGCCGTGGCATATCTGGCGCGAAGAATTGTGCGCACCATTGGGAACTCTGGGCGACAGGTTGATATGGGACAGTTGGAAGCCGGTCATTTTCACTCTGGCGGCAATCACCCTGCTTCTCTTTGGTTCCTCGCGGATGATTCTCCCTCTTTCGCTTCTGATTCTGCTGCTCTACAACGGGCCGCTTGTCGGCCTTCGGTTCTGGGGACTGGGAACGGGGTGGCGCAGTGGAAGAGAGGTCTCGAACGCGACACAGAAGCTCTTTTTCGCCCACGCAAAGGTTTGGATAGACCGGGTCGGAGCGATGTTTCTCGGTCTCCTGTTCGCTATCGGATTTGTGGAATCGAGCCTCTTGCAGCCCCTTGCTACGGTGCAGTTCGGCTTTGCCTTTGCGCTCCTTTGGGTCTCTTCGGCGGCGAACTGGCCTTTGATTAGCTCCCTTCTTCTCGCCTTGGGTTTTGTGCCGTTTAGCGCATGGCTTGCGCAATGGATCTTTTAAGAGATCAGCAAAGGACTATGGTTGCGCAGGAGGTTACGCTGAAGAACAAATTGGGTCTGCACGCCAGGCCGGCGGCCCATCTCGTCCGACTGGCCGCCCAGTATAAATCAGATGTTTTCTTGGTGAAGGATGATGCACGCATTAATGCCAAGAGCATCATGGGAGTGATGATGTTGGCGGCGGAGCAAGGCGCCGCTCTGACGATCGAATGCCAAGGGGAGGATGAAGAGGAACTCTTGGCGAAGCTTGTCCAACTCGTCGAGGACAAATTCTACGAAGAATGAGTCGGTGCCAATGACGGCCAAGCGAACCGCCGCAACAAAAACCGCGCCCACACCGCCTCCGGAGGAGGAAATCACTCTCCGGGGAATTCCCGCCTCTCCCGGGATTGCCATTGGGCAAGTTCACTTCTTGCGAGGAGATGCGGCGGCCGTGATGCCGCGCAAGATTGCTCCCGCTGAAGTGGAGCCGGAGATGGCAAGGCTCGACCGAGCCCTGGAGGAGGCGCGAGCGGCGATGCACCAATCGCGCCAGCGTGCCATTGCGATGACCGGCACCGCCGTGGGGCGGATTTTCGATGCGCATCTTCTCATTCTCGAAGACCAGGAATTCCAAAAGGAGGTGCGAGAGCGGATTTTTCGGGAGCAATTCGCGGCCGATTTCATTGTCTATGATGTGTTGGGTCGTACCATCGAGATGCTGGAGAAGCAAAAAGGCGAGCTCTTTCGCGAGCGAGCCGCCGATGTCCGGGATGTTCGCGCGCAGCTCCTGCGGTTTCTTCAGGGCTCGTCAGAGACAATGCCCGCAAGCCTGGAGCAACCTTCGATTCTTGTCGCCGCGAATCTCTCTCCGACAGATACTCTGCATATCGACCGTTCGCGCATTATGGGAATTGCGACCGATTTGGGAGGGTCCACTTCGCATACGGCCATTTTGGCGCGTTCCTTTGAAATTCCCGCCGTCGTCGGTCTTGGGGACATCACCGCCAAAGTGAAGGAGGGTCAGACCCTCATCTTGAACGGAAATTCCGGCAAAGTCCTTCTGGCACCCAGCTCGGCGTCTCTGAAAGAGTATCGCGCCAAGCACAACCGTTATCAACAATTCACGGCCAAGCTTGCCGGTCTGCGCGACTTGCCGGCCGAGACCAGTGACGGGCATATTATTCAACTTCATGGCAACATCGAATTGCCGTTTGAAGTCGAGAGTGTTCGAGCTCATGGCGGCACCGGCGTGGGACTCTTCCGCAGCGAGTATCTTTTCCTGACGCGAGACACTCCGCCCGGTGAAGAGGTGCAGTTCGAAGCCTACTTCAAAGCCGCCGAGGGGATGTCGCCTCATCCCGTCACGATTCGGACTTTCGACCTGGGCGGCGACAAGCTGCACCCGGGCCAAATTCCAGCGGAGCGAAATCCCTTTTTGGGATGGCGGGGAATCCGCGTTTCCCTCTCGTTTCCCGACCTCTTCGGCATCCAATTGCGCGCCATCCTCCGGGCCTCCGCAAAGAAAAATGTACGAATCATGTTTCCGCTCATTTCCAGCTTGTGGGAAGTTCGCGAAGCCAAAAAAGCCCTGAATGAGGCAAAGGCGGAATTGCGTGAAAAGGGAATTCCCTTCGATGAAGAGATCGGCGTCGGAATCATGATTGAAGTGCCTTCGGCCGTCATTCTGGCGGACCAATTGGCCAAAGAAGTGAATTTTTTCTCTATTGGAACGAACGACCTGATTATGTACACGCTCGCGGCGGATCGCGGCAACGAGATGGTGGCGAAGTATTACGGCGGCTATCATCCGGCCGTTCTTCTATCCATTCTCGACACCGTTCAGCGAGGTCATCTGGCGGGAATTTCCGTGGGCTTATGCGGAGAGCTTGCGGCGGATCCTCTGGCCACGGCGCTTCTTATCGGCCTGGGAGTCGATGAGTTGTCGGTCTCCGCGGGCGTCATTGCGGAGATCAAAAAGATTATCCGCTCGATAAGTCTGGAAGACTGTCAAGACATCGCCGCCGCGGCTCTGGAACTCCCTACTTCCGAGGATGTTCAGAAGCTCTTGGTAGATGAGATGAAACGGCGCTTTGCCGATTTGCCCATATGGTTCGCTTCCGAACGGTAAGCTCGCATGAAATACGACTTGACCACATCTCAGATTGCTTCCCTTGATCCCGGCGACATGCTGGGTAAAACCCTCGAACTTGCCCGACAAATTGAGATCGGCATCGGTCTGGGCAGGGATTTTCTTAAAGAGAAGCGACTCACACTGCCTGCCGAACTGGATTGGTTTGGTCTGGGCGGTTCGGCGATTGTCGGGGATCTGATGGATGGACTCCATCTCTGTCCCGTGCCTTTACGCATCTGGCGACAGCCGGGTAACGCCTCCGGTCACGCCCTTCGCCCCCGAATCGTCTACAGCTATTCGGGGAATACGGTCGAGTCCCTGCACGCTTTCGATGAAGCCGTTTCGACGAAACAGGTTTGGCTCTCCGTAAGCTCCGGCGGGCAACTTGCCGCGAGGGCTCATGATTCGGGTATTCCTCACCTGATGATTCCGAAAGGCTATCCTCCAAGGGCTGCCGTCGGATTCGGCCTCGGTGCGTTTATGGTGTTCTTTGCCGAGCTTTCGAGCAAGGAGATTCCGTGGACGGAGAGGGAAAGCAAAGCTTTGGCTGCCGATGTGGAAAAATATAGAGAACTGGATTCCAACAAGAATCCCGCCTTGCATCTGGCCGAGAAGCTCAAAGAAAAAACGCCTATCCTCTATGCGAGAGATCCAATTGTCGGCCCCTGTCTGGTTCGGAGAGCCTGTGCCCAATTTGCCGAAAACGCCAAAACATGGTCGCATGGCGCGATCTTGCCCGAGCTGGCCCATAATGAAGTGGAGGCTTTCCCCGCACTTGCGAAGCTCGCTCCTGCCCCTTATGTTCTTTTCATTGGGGATTGGCCCTTTGGTGATTTTCCGGATCCGTGGGGAGCCGTCCAGACACTCTTGAGCGAATTGAAAATAGAGTGGCGGCAAATCAATTTTGCATCCCAATCGCCATCGCAAGAGTCGCGGATTCTGGCCGGACTGCGTCCAATGCTCTTTTTGGATGCGGTCTCGGTTTACCTCGCCTTGCTTCTGGGGGAGAATCCTCTGGAAATTCCGACCATTACGAAGCTGAAGAGATTGCAGCAAAGGACTTGAATTTCTGAAAAAATTGGCTATTATTGCTTTGTGCATCCGTAAGCGGAGACACCAGGGCATTTCTCAGAACATCTGCCTGGTCGGGGCGATTCCGCCACATCCCCATGCGCGACGACGACCATGAGCACATCGGATATCCCAAATCGGCCCACCGTTTCCACTGAGAAACTGATGCACTGGCCGCTCGAGAAGCTTAGGGAAATTCATCTGGAGCTTGGGCAGCAGTGCAATGTCCGCTGTTCCATGTGTTACCAGACGGACTTCTCTCCTGCGACGAAACTGCCGGACATTGTATGGAAGGAGCGGCTGCGACTTGCCTATCCGATGGCCGAGCGGCTGACTCTGCAAGGCGGTGAGCCTACGATTCTATCCAATTGCCGTGAGTTGCTGGAGATGATGTTGCGAGAGTACCCCCATATGAAGCTGCTCACGGTCACGAACGGAATCCTATTCAACGGCCTGTGGGAAGAGGCGTTCCTGCAACAAGGAGCTTTTCTGAATTTCAGCCTCGACGCCATCCATCCCGACCTCTATCGGAAAATCGTTCAATTCGGACGGCAGGATAAGGTTGTCGAGAACATTGACCGGGTGGTGGCGAAGAAACGGCGCTTGGGCTCGCCACTCACGATACGGATAAGCTCCGTCGTGCTCAAAGAAACGGTTGAAGAATTGCCGGTTTTTGTGCAATGGGCCGTGGATCACGGCCTTGATCAGGTACTCTTTGAAGTTGATCCGATATTATCCCTTCGCCATTCCGATACGGTTTTCGTGCAACAGCGTATCGCAGAGGCGTATGGAGTCGCAGACCGCAATCCGCAAATCAAGCTGATCGGTCTGGATGATTTTGACTGGCTCTACTCGATGAAATACAAGCTCACGCCTATTCGCACGCGACAGGCGTTCACCGTCGAAAAAAAGCCTTGCCCCGTCGCCTTCAATACTCTGTTCGTGGATTATCGCGGGATTGCACGGCCGTGCTGCAAGTCCTGGTTTCCCTTTGGCAATCTTGTGGAAGAAACCTTACAGGAAGTGTGGAACAGCAAAAACGCTTTTCTATTCCGGCGGCGAATGCTAAACGATGATTTTCGTGACTGCATGGTCGCGTGCCATCTTAACACACGGCCGATAGATGCAAGGACGGCCACCGTACGCAAAGCCTACTGGCTGTTTCGCCGCGATCCGAAAGCTGCCGCC
>JAZDIW010000344.1:0-9330 GCA_043804575.1 bacterium | reverse complement strand
GCGGACGAAGGATGAGGAAGAGGAACATACAGAATTGGAATCAAAGCTATTCGGACACGCTGTCATTAACAGCCCGCAGTTCCTCGTGAGCTTTGCAGATGAATTCATGAAGAAGGGGGTTGAGCGCATCTATGACGAACTGGCAGATCAATTCGGTGCTGATACGCCGCAGAAGACGATGCTGATACACCGCCTGACTCATGCTTGGAATCAGGCGTGGTCATACGAATTCATGTTCAGTAATACAAAGTATCGGAAGAACGAGGACGGAGGGCATTCCTTTGAGTATGGCGCAGAAAAAACCCGATATCTTGGAGAATTACGCAAGGGGATTGAGAGTGCCAATGATCAGATCATCCGGCTCACGCAGGCGCTCCAGAATCTTGTATCGCCGCCGATCCAAGTGAAGGCGAAAAACGCGATCATCGCACAGAATATGCAGATCAATCAGGGTGTTGCCTCTAAGGATTTCGACAATGTATCCGGTGTTTCCATACACTCCGAAAACCATGAGAAAGCTGCTGATTGAGCAATGCGAGAGGCTCTGTATTCGTGACGTACAAGCCTTAATCCCGACTAATGCGGTTTCCGCAGTTTTGCAGGTCGGGATGCAGGAAATCGCTGTACGTGGCAGCTTCACAAACCTCAAGAACGGTTATCGCTACCACTGGCTTTGCCCGCAGTGCGGATGTCCCCACGAGACCCTGTACCGCAGGGATATGGGGGCGTGGGGGTGCAGGGTGTGCTTGGGATTGGGATATGGGAGTCAGCTTCGCAGAGGAGCGGCACTTGTGTGAGTGAGATCAGGGCAACGTTACTATTCCCCGCAGATTTCTTTGCAGCGCTGCTTGGCATAGTCCCACGCGGAGAAAAACTTGTCGTCCAGCTTATTCAGCGGAGACATGACGAAGGGGTCATCACCTCCACAGGTATAACTTTGATACAAATCTACACCCAGCATTCCGGGCTTATACGCATTGAGCAACCAATCATCTACGATTGTCTTACATGCAGATTCAGCCTCTTCCAATGTGGAGTACTGGCCGTGCTCGTATCGCGCGCTCTTTTCCTCTTCCTGTTGAAAATAAAAATTATCCCTCACAATCACCGTATAGGGACACAAATCATACTTTTTATGCAATGTTCCGAGTAATTTGATTGGACTGTCGGAGTAAACATCCTCACGGAACAAGCAGAGATGAGTCTCGTTCTTTTCGAATTCTTCGAGGAAGTCTTTGTACATTGTGGAGCGATCCTCGCGAGGGGACGTGAAGAATATGCAATGTTCATGCTTGTAACGCAGACTATCGAGGAAATAGGCATAGCTCAAACCGAGGCAATCATTGTTTGTAAGAGCCTGTCTTTCGTCTTTAAGAGCCTGTTTATCCAGCCAGAGAATTTCGGGTGAATAGACCGCAAATCCCGCAGAACGGAAACACTGTGCGATCATGGGCATCCTCTTTTTTGGTTCGATATATGTACCAGCAACTAAATACGCGATCGGCAGTTGTTTCTTCAGCATAAGATCGAATACTCCTCTCTTCAGCAAATCGAGATATGCATAAAAAGAATTGTCGTACGTGCGCTTCCCAAATTGAATCTCATAGTACAGTTTGTCCGTGATGTAGATAGAGAGAAGAATCAATTGCTTCTCATTCAGAGGGGATATCGAATCTGCAAGGCTTGTGCACAATTCATCTTCGCTGCCGAGAGAACCACAGAGATTAGACATGCTCTCCAGTATCTCGACGTAACCAAGCACATCGTCCGGCAGCCCTTCTGTTGATTGAGTGATAAAAGCGGATGGGGAGTGTGCCGGTGTTTTTTTACTACCCATGTACACCAATTTCGCCCCGCCACCACCACCGGCGACGACATCCTCCAGTATTGCGGCAAACGTGGAGGCATCGTCCGAAGGCCCTTCCCTCGGAGGAGAGGCGGCAGCCGAAGTATCCACCGGCGATGTCGCAGAAGGAGCTGGCGGAGTACACGCAGTTTCTTGTCGCTCTCCCGATACTTCTTGCGCTCTCGCTGCGGCATCCTCCTCCAAAACCCCGCTTTCCATCTCCTCTTCCGTCAGCATGCAGTGATCCCAGAGTTCCAGAAAAAGCGGATCTCGGACCACGATTTTCTCTCCGTGCGGACCGACGAAATAGCATGTTTCACTCCGGTGTTTCGGCGTGAGAGAGCGCGAAAGCAGCGCATTGAGTTCCGTAACATGCCCGCGGAGTTCCGCCGTGTACGGCTCCCCAAGCCTCTCTTTCAGAATATTCATTGCTTGATCAATGAACCACACCTTCCACTGCTTGATCGCATTGAACCGCTTCCAAACTTCTTCCCCATCCCTTGCATAGGCTTCCACGAGACTCGCTACATTGTGGGTCTTGTCCGCGCAGCTCACGAGCAGGGATTCTTCGGGCGCTTCTTTGAGATGCTTCAGATAGCGCCTCTTTCGTTCTTTCCATGGCAATGATTTGTCCTGCTCCGTAACTCCTTCCACGATCTCCAGAACGTGGTCGCCGAAGGATTCTGCAATCTCTTTCCGGTAGGTCGCTCTCTGCTCATCACTTTCGGCTTCCTCGATGGCATCGTGCAGTAGCCCAGCGATACAGGTGTCCTCGTCGGCCTCCCAGCGCACGAGGAGAGCAAGGACGCCAATCGGGTGGATCAGGTACGGCAGATCGTCTCCTTTCCGTTTCATGCCGCCATGAACCCGGACCGCCATGCTCATGGCTTGTGCGAGGCGTGGTGTGAGGAGTGGAGATGTATTCATATTGCAGTGTATCACGAGCGGTAAAAATCCTTCAATACATTCGGTAGGTTTTTAGCCGTCACGATGCGAAACTCATGCCCTTTTCCGCAAACTTCCGCCCAAATCTTGCCTATATGTTCTTTGTATTCCGTATCCTCGTTGCTCGCCCTATCCTCCCCCTTGTATTCAAGCACCCACCATTTC
This sequence comes from bacterium, assembly GCA_043804575.1. Lineage (GTDB taxonomy): Bacteria > Electryoneota > RPQS01 > RPQS01 > DYHQ01 > JAZDIW01. Next base: position 6,374 of record JAZDIW010000344.1, on the reverse strand, counting down.
TTGTCCTTGGTCCGCACGATGAAATCAGGGTAGAAACCGTGGCGATGGAAACCTTGCAGGCGAAATCCATCTGGGTCCTGCACCACGTTACGGAGCCACCACTCCACTTTCGGGTGATCATCGAGTTGCCGGGCAAGAACATATTCGGAATCATTCGAATCAGTGCCACTCAAGTCCTCGCAAAGGTCGAATAGGTGACACTTCCACGGTTCGTGCATGGGGTGGAGGAGTGTCATGCTCCGCGGGGCCAGCCATTGTTCCTTGCTTGCTGAAAGCCTGCCTGCCTTGAAAGCCTGCCTGAAGCGCAGATCGGCCTCTTCTTCGAGCAATGTACGGATAAGCGCGGTGATGGCATCGCGGAGGGCGAATTTGCGGGCGTAGAGGGAGGAGAGCTTCTGCCTCTTGAGCAATCCATTCACGACTCCTTTGATAAAAGCCGCCATGTCACTCTTATCCACCGACTGTTCCCGTACGGCGCGTGCAAGCCAACGGATGAGCATATCCTTGGTTTCTTCGGCGGAGAGGTGGAGGAGTCCGAGCTTCTGCTGGGCGGTGGTCACGACCGCGTCCTCCTGCACATCAATGAGGAACGTTTGATTCTCAAGATTTGCGAGCAGCTCAACCGATGCGGCCCTCCCTTTGAGCGTGAAATCTTCGGGGATGAGATCGTAGAAATCGAGCGGTTGCCCGTCGAGGGCGAGGAACGGGAGTGAGAAATCGCCTTCCGTAACCTTCCTCACCGCCTCATATTCGGCTTTCTGTTCCTTCTGGTCGGTGCGGACAATGTCGTGCTTGTCATAGCCTTCCTGCTGGAGGCTCGCGACGACGAGCTTAGCCGCATCATCGAACCTTCGCGAGGAAGTGAAGACGTAGGAGTGATTGAGCGCCTCCTCCGTCTTTTTCTTGGCCTGCGGGAGGCGCAGGATGCGCCCGATGAGCTGCTCCACCCCAAGGCGGGTCCCGAGGTTGGAAACGGAGGCGAGGACGTAGGCGAAGCTGCAATCCCACCCCTCCTTGAGCGCGGCGCACGTCACAATGTACCGGATGGGACAGGATGGGCTCAGGAGGTCGCTGTAGGCTTTCAGTTCGTCGTCTTTGCCCGTTTTGATACCGATCTCCTCCCGTTTCACTTTGAGCTCTCCTATGAGGAAATCCACAAGCTTATGGACATGCAGCTTCTGTTCCTGCTCTTTTTCCATTTCTGCTTGCAGGAGGAGGATGGGGCGCACGTAGTCCTTCTCTTTTTTCACAATCTTCTCCAACTCATCGCGTTTCTCCTTGGCTGCACGTACGGCTTCCTGCCACTGCGTGATATTGGTGAGATGGATGGGGATTTTTACCATCTGCTCCTGCTTGAGTTCCACGGCAGGGACGCTCACGAGGACATTGCTGCCTTCCAGCGGTGTCGCCGTGAACTCGATGATGCAGGACGGCAAAAACTCCTTGATGACATCGACGGAGAGGAGCGTCTGTGCGTTGTGCCCCTCGTCGAGGATCACGAGCGGTCGGTTCTTGCGGATGACGTTCGCAAGGGACTGGATGACCGTGCCGTTCTCGTCCTTGAAGAGGCCACCGTCCAGAGCCCCGCGAAAGTGCTCCATGAGGCTGCCGTTCTGCTGATACACCTTAAGTCCTTCGGTTTCCTCCCTGCGTACCGATCCCAGCGTCGTCACGACGATGCAGATATTCTCCGTGATGTCCGAAGGTTTGATACTCCGTGCCTCAACGATGTCCATGACGCGCACCCGTGCATCGAAGGCGTGGTCCAACGCCTCGCGGTAGGGATGGAGGCGGTCGCGAAGCTGAGCAAGCGTCTGTGTGCGGATGGCATCGGAGGGGACGAGCCAAAGGACGAGGCCTTGTTCTTCTTTCTCCAGTAGGTAGTGGCTGAAAGCTGTTGAGACAGCGTGAGCTGCGATAAGCGTCTTCCCTCCACCTGTCGGGACCCGAATGCAGACGAACGGCACGGTTGGGTCCCCGTGGAGGACGTTGTACGGCTTGTCTGTCCTTTCGATAAAAGGCACTTTGGGGTTCTTTGTCTTGCGTGTCTCTGCGAGGTAGCCCGTCAGTTCCTCGATGGAGCGCCGCTGATATTTCTTGAGTTCCAGCATGATCAGTAGGTTTTCACTTGGTAGGGAATCTGTTTGAAGACAATGCGGTGCGCCCTGAGCGTTTCCTCGGATAGGAGGCAGCGGTCGGCATACACCACTTTCGGCGCATCGTTCTTCGGGAGCCTCTTCATGCTCTCCCGCGTGAAGATGTTTTTCCCGCACTCGGTGAAAAAGAGGCAGTAATCCTTTTCCTTGTCCGTTCCGATGTACGGCTTCTTCACCTTTTTCTCGTCGAGGTCTTTCTGTGTTTCGGTGAAGAAGATGTAGCGGGCGAGGTCGAGGTACGTGACGGGCTCGGAGATGTTCCCGTCCTTATCGAAGAGCGTGGTGTCGAGCCGCATGAACTGGAAGCCGCCACCAGTAGGTTCGACTTTGGATTTTCCTGCTACGTAGCCATGTATTGCATTGTTCATTCGTTTTGCAGTGAGGTTTTCTGCAATATCCTTTTCCATTTCAATGAGAATAACTTTCCTCTGTGTGTGTTCTTGTTTATTCAGTTGTAGTACCGCTTCCCCTGTCGTTCCTGATCCTGCAAATGAGTCGAGAACAATGGCATTTTTGTCTGAACAGATGCTGATGATTCTTTTGACGAGAGTGAGTGGTTTCTTTCCATTCCGAAAACCTACTCCACCCTCATTGTGAAGGTTATTGATTCCGATGTCGGTCCAGAGATCACCGAGCGGCTCCAATGGTGACGACTCTCCCCCTTCTTCATCTGCACGGAATTTTGCTGCGGCGAAAACGACTTCTTCTCTGTTGTAGGCATATTTCTCAAGACCTCGTGCCGTTGTAATGAGGCGAAATTGTTGATCTTTCGGCAAGCTCGTGAATTGTTCGGAACGATTTCGTGCCGTACGAAAAATACGTTCAGTGTTGTCGAAGCAGAAGATAGTGCGTTCCTCATCATCGTTTGGATCAATCCCGTTTTGTTCGAGAGCTTCTCGCAATGTGATTGCTTTCCACTTTCTGTGATCAGAGGGGGTATTCTCATCCACCACGAGAAAGCTCTTGTATCGGTCAAATGCCTTATCCCACTTCACTCTTCTATAAGCTGGGGCAGTTTCTGCACGGCTCTTATCCTTGGCATACATGAGCGCGTACTCCTTGAGTTTTGGAAGTTTCTTTCCAACATGTGACATTTTTACTCCACTCAAATGTGACATTTTCACGCAGATTGTTGTCATGAAATTGCGCTCTCCGAATACGGCATCACAGAGGAGTTTGAGAAGTGTTTGCTCGTTATCATCAATGCTGATGAAGAGGAGTCCCTCGTCAGCCATTAGATCACGAATGAGCTTTAGGCGCGGAAACATCATGCAAAGCCATTTATCGTGTCGGGTGAGGTCATCTCCCTCTGGACCCACCACTTTGCCCAACCAAGCGCGGATTTCCGGGGAATTAACTGCATCGTTATAAACCCATTTTTCTGTTCCGGTGTTGTAGGGTGGATCGATGTAGACGCACTTCACCTTGCCGACGTAGTACGGCATGAGTGCCTTGAGCGCTTCAAGGTTGTCACCTTTGATGAGGAGATTCTGAGAGTCGCCGACGGACAATTTCGGGTCCCGTTTCAGAAGACGAAACGGCACGTCTTTGTCGTGATTCACGACTGCCTGCTTGCCGATCCAGTCGAGAGTTGGCATTCGCCATAACCATAACACCGTACGGATGCGGTGTTCAATGACAACTTATAAACCGAACATGTTTAGACATGAGTAAGCATGTCACATTACTTCTTGGTCAAAGGCTCCGTTTCTTACGAAAACAGCAGCATCTGACGCAAGAAGAACTGGCTGATCGAGCGAAGATTAACGTGAAGCACCTACAGAGGCTCGAAGGGAAAAACCCCAGTCGGGCAAATATTGAAAGTCTACAAAATATTGCGGATGCCTTTGAAATACCGCTATGGAAACTGCTAAAGTTTAAGGAATAGAATTTCAGTTTGTGTGAAGGAAATGGTAGGATTTGGGCAATATGAGCATGAAGAAACAGTTACAAGATGTGCATGAACGCATCATGGCAGTGAAGTACCCCGATAAGAGCCTCTCGGAACTCCTCCCGCATGAGCTTCTTCCAATCATCGAAGAAAACGAGATTCTCAAAAATGAATATGACCGACGCTTGTACTACTACGAGCGATTGGCAAAGGACCCCAGCTATCTTGCCCTCGTGGAGAACATCCACAAAGAGATGGAAGCTATACAAAAACTTATTGACCCGTCGAAGCTGCCTGATACGCCACGACTGTTCAAACCTAAACGGAACTTGGAAATCAACGAACCTTGGATCGAGATGAAGGAGTTGCACAAGATTCTCGATCAAGAAGAGAAATGGTGGCATTTGGGGAGCGTCAATTCTTGGGCTGTCGGTGACTGTGTTCGCTGTCCTTGGAAGGCAGTGATTCGGCAGTACGAGATTGTCATGGCGCTGTTTGATCACGCGCTTTACAGCGAAGCACTGGATGGCAAAAAAGCCGGTAAGAATCTTGCTGCGCTGAAGGATCATCTTAAAGACCTCGAACGTCGGCTCGAACGCCCCTCTCATCGTCTCCATATCAATGATTTTGATTATGTGGATCGTTACATGCACTCTCCTCACGATATGATTCGGAATGAGGAAAAAGAAATTGATTCAGTGAAAAAACGGACAGACAGGGTGTGCAAAGACCTACTATTGATACTTGAAGAACAGGAAGAGGCTGCGATCAAGCCAATACGCACTCTTGTTCAGCTTCCGGCGCTTTCACAAGACGAGCAAAGGAAACGGGAACTTCTGAAAGTGTACGATGAAGTTCTCAAAAAGTTTGATTTGAAATCATTCCGAGAAAAGTATGCGGATAATCCAGTCATTTCAGCGATCATTCGACGTATCACCAGTCCCGAATTTTTGCGGATGGTTGGGAGAGGTATCGAAGAGCGCAAGCGTTGGAATCAGCAATTTGAGAAGGCATACGGGGAAGAAATGAAAAAATTGTCAGCTCAAAGCGATGCGTTGAAAGATGAGTCCAAGAAGTTACATAAGGAAGCCGAACGTGCCCGTGATGAACTTCATCGGATGTTCACAGCCCATCAGCCCGATCTTGAGCGCCTGCAAAACTATTCCACGCAGGCAGCCAAGGCTCTTACTCGCGATCTCGATGCTATTGAAGCAGTGACAACAAAAATCACAGAACCATTGCAAGCCGTGTCTGGCGCAGTCCAGCGAATGATCCAAACTCCTATTGTGTACGCACCATCACTGGCAGTGGAATACGATCAAGGGCACGAGACAGTTTTATCACTACCCAAGCCCATTCAACCCCATCTTCGACCGGATCAAGTAATCATATCTTATGCGGAATTGCTGCGAGCAGTAGAAGTGAGCCGTGGTTTGTTCTCTGCACACAAACAAACGGAACCCATTGAGAATCATGGCTCGCAGGATGTAATCAATGTTCGCGGTGTGCGCATCGACAAGGAGCGTCAGGAAGTTATTTACAGGGATGTCCGATCTGCTTTTAAACTTGGCGGTGTGCCGTGGACTATGATCCGTCTGTGTACAGAAGATGGGGAAGATGGAATTGGAAGAACGGATGTGGATTCTTTTCTAAAGAAGAGAACAAAGGATGCTCTGCATCGCATCGTGAACCGCATGAATAAGCCTTGGAGAGACGAGATTGGTGAAAATATCTTCCGAATTCACAATGATTGTTTCTGTGTGGACCCCCAACCGGTGCGAGGAGTTACTCCACAGAGACTACTCACGGCACGCGTAGTTCACGCATAGTGCGCGTGTACTGGCAACGTTCTTCTTCTGCCCGATGCTCCGGGCATGCAGAATTCGTATGCCACACATGATATTGGTTTGGTCGCAGCTCTCCTACACGAGGGAGGGCGGCTTATCACTGTAGATCGGACAACTGCTCGCGCCGAGTTTCTTTTTGAGGACACACCGAAAATACGCGAGATTGTACAGAAGTACTGGAGCAATGATCTTCTGTGTCCCGCACAGTCGCTTCTTTTGTCGTTCAAGAGAGCAAAACACCTTCTCCACGACTTCACCGCATGAACCTAACCGATGCCGACATCGGCGAATTTCAAGTGCTTTGGAAGCAGGGGACAAAGCACGACCTTCCTCCAGAGACTGCGCGTGACTACGCCGAAAGTCTCATTCGCCTCGTCGCCCTGACGTGGCGCATCGAGAGGGAATACAGAAAAAGGGACCCGCCTCGGACGGAATGATCTCCGTCTGTGCGAATCTCTTTTTCCTCTCTTGAACTATGAA
>JAZDIW010000343.1:0-2694 GCA_043804575.1 bacterium | reverse complement strand
TGGCGATTCTTGCATAGATAAATACTGCTTTGCAAACATCAAGGTTGATACGTTCGTCGTCGCCTTCGTACAGAACCAGCGTGGCTTCGAGTAGGCTCTGAAGCTCATCAAGCGGCAAGTGCGTTCGCAGCGAGAGCGCTTCATAAAGCCGTGCTCGTGCAACTTCGCCATCTGGCGCTTCTGGGTCGACTGTAGCTTGTGCAAGGTAAAAACGAAAGAGCCGCCTAGCTGTAGCGAGATCTCCAAATTCAGCGTGTTCGCGCGCGAGAAAGTTTAGGAAGGAATAGAGTTCTCGCCGTGCTTCCCCGATGCCTTTCTCAGATAATCTTCGAAGGTTGTAAGCCAAGTTGTGGCCGGCCGCTCTTCCGACAACCTGTTGGTAAAGCTCTTCAATGTGTGCAAGAAACCATTCCGTCTCGGCAGCGAGATGCGGTGACCCATATGCGTTACTCTCGATCAATTCTCGAAGAACGCCCAGACCAGACTGATACCAGTTGATTCGTTCTTCAAACCACTGAAGCGTGTGGTCGAGAGGTGCGATTCCCCCGATGTGAGCACCCGATGTAAAGGCGGATACCTTCGGCGCAATGCGCGCGGTTTTGTGTGAAAGCGCCTGCAGATGGGCGATGAAGGGCCGCATATTGAGGATTGCCGCATCGTTGCCAAAGTCGACAGGGAGCACACCTTTCATGTTCAACAGGTGCGCCGCCCGGTATAACCACAAACCGGCCGCGAGAGACCGGTCTGCCTCCCCTAATCCCCACATTCGACACAACCAATATCGCGACTGCCATGGCTTCATTCGGGCGGAATCAAGCACCACATGTTGCAGCAAGGGATGCAGCCGAAATGTGTCCTCAGAGAGCGTTACCAGGCTGTATCGCCCGAGCTCTGCAAGTGCAAGATTGAGTGCATCGGCATCCCTCAAGGCACGACGGAACTGCCGGCGCTCGAACGCGCTGTAAGTATGGTCTACGGATGCAGATGACAAAAGATAGGAAAGAATGCTGCGTGGAACCGGCTCCGACGCGAAACACGCGGCGTAGTGGAGAATCTGACGAGCAAGCCAACCAAGACGGTGCACCGATACTTGCCAAGTGTCCGCTAAGCTCGCGCGGTAATCGGTCATGCCAGGGTAGCTACGTCCCAATACGCTCCTTCGTTCTCGACTCAGTAGATCCAGGTACTCGCTGGCGGATATACCGGTCTCGGCGATGTATGCAGCTGCATGTTCGAGCGCCAGTGGTAGACCGCCAAGCTTGCTGCCGAGCCGAGCAAGATTAACTTTGTCTGCTGCACACCGTGTCAGTCGTTGCGTGAGGAACTCAGACGACTGGGCCACCGTCCAGACATCTACACGCTCCATGCGGAACGCCGGTGTCCAGTCGGCGATCTGGCTAGTTACGAGGACGTACCCATGATGCGCCGGGGGAATGAACCGTTCGATTTCCCGTGCGGCGTCAATCATGTCAGCGTTGTCGAGAATAAGTAACCAACTTGGTTCCGTGGCGAGCCATTCGCGGAGAGCGACTATTTTCGCCTCAGTGGAACAGCTTGTCTCGGCAATCGGCAGAACAAGATCCGCGAGCGCCGCGAGCGATTGATTGAGGCCCTGAACTGATTCTGCCGACGCCCACAGAACCGTGCTGTACTGCTGGCGCTCTTCCTGCGCGTGCTGCACCGCATGCTGTGTCTTACCGACACCTGGCGGGCCGCACAGCACGAGAGTATCGCCTGCGCGAAGTGAGCGCAGCGCAGCGGCGACTTCGTGCTTCGAAGTGAAATACGGATTCTTACGATGTGTACCGGGGAGTGTGAATAGTGGGCGAGTTAAGCGCGTCGCGCCTTCGAGGGCATACTGAACCCCCTGTTGAGCAATTTGCTTCTCCGATGAAACCTGTTTGTAGAGTTGATCGCGGTAATGTCGAACCTCCGCCTTCGTCAAGTTTTTGCTCTGGCTTGTTGAAGAGTCAAACTGATCGTGATGTAGAAGACAGAGCCACACCAAGTTGTTAATACCTGAGTCGGACGGATCGTCGTTCAAATGTGAAATCTGCCCGGGTTTAACAGAATAGTCATAGTGCAACGCCGCGCAAACACAACAACGGCGACGACTTGCAGCGAATAAAACTACTTGAGTTTCGTCTCTCACAGGCGTTCGAGACATAAATTAATGACCTCCTATGGTTACGACCAACGCCGAAGCTCACTGAGAGGCGTGGGTCGTTTCACGCCGATCCAGTGCAGCGCTTCGTTAGATTGCCGTTCATTTATCACCAATACTGCCGAGCGACCGCCTTAGTATTCTTGTTAAAGATTTCATGAGCCATTTTCACAAGCACCGGATCGACGCCAGAGTCGCCGTTCTTAATAATGTCACTAATATCGCCCGGCTGAAAACTCGTGTTTCTCTTTGTTCTTATGCCTTTGTCTCTTATAATTTTTGCTACTTTGGGCGCGCTTTCAATCTCTATGTATTTTTGAAATATCTCTTCGTTCAATGATGTCGGGGCTTTCTGCAAAGCAGCGGTAAGGGCCATCATGAATGCTACGCGCTCGTTCAATTTCCCGATTTCATTTTGGATGTCTGTGATGACCATTTGACCGCTCCCGCTCACATATAATTTCTTGAATCTAACGCCCGGATAACCCGTGCGGTGAAACCGCATCGGGTTGATTAAGTCGTTATGAGAT
>JAZDIW010000342.1:0-2071 GCA_043804575.1 bacterium | reverse complement strand
GTGTACTGCTGGATGGGCTCGGATTCCCGGAAGCGCCGCGCTGGCGGGAAGGAGAGCTTTGGTTCTCCGACATGACGGCACGGAAGGTCATGAGGGTCGGCTTAGACGGTAGGGCGAAAACCATCATCGAAGTATCAGGACAGCCTTCCGGTCTCGGCTGGCTGCCGGATGGCCGATTGCTCGTTGTCTCGATGACGGACCGCAGGTTGCTGCGGCTTGACCCTGGAGGCTTGGCCGTTGTGGCCGATCTGACGACGTTGGCTCCGTTCCACTGCAATGATATGGTGGTGGATGAGAAAGGTCGCGCGTATATCGGCAACTTCGGCTTTGATCTACCCGCGAAAGCTGACGCAAAGCCCACGGTGCTGATCATGGTTACTCCGGAAGGCAAGGCCCGTGCCGTCGCAGAGGATCTCTTGTTTCCGAACGGCAGCGTCATTACCCCTGACGGCAAGACGCTCATTGTCGGGGAGACCTTTGGCGCTCGGCTTACCGCATTCGCTGTGGCACCCGACGGATCGCTTTCCGAACGCCGAGTCTGGGCGAAGTTGGATGGGGCCATTCCAGATGGCATCTGCCTGGATGCCGAACGCGCATTGTGGGTTGCCTCACCCATAAGCCGCGAGGTGCTGCGTATCCGCGAGGGAGGCGAAGTCACGCACCGCATCGCCACGGAGAATCAAGCAGTCGCCTGCATGCTGGGCGGACCCGACCGCCGCACGCTGTTCGTTCTGAGCTGTCAGGTCATTCACGAACGCGAGAAATCATGCGCACTCAAGAGCGGTCGCATCGAGACGGTCCGAGTGGATATTCCTGGCGCGGGTTTACCATGAATCTGCGCGCTCCAGCGCGTCGCAGCCAACGCGCTGGAGCGCACAGCTGAACGCAAACGTTGGCCGCAATTGACGCAAGACATGAATAGGTTGCCAAACTGCACACAATGTGATAATCTTATCAAATGAAAAGCATAAATTGGAACACCGAAAAGAGTGTGACACTCAAAGCGTCACGGGGCATCTGTTTCGAGGATGTGGTTTTCTATATTGAAAGGGGTGAAATATTAGACGATTATCTACATCCTGATCAGCAGGCATACCCCGGACAACGAATCATGGTCATCAGTTTTGCCAATTACGCCTATCTTGTACCTTATATTGAGAATGAGGAAGAGTTATTTCTGAAGACCATTATTCCAAGCAGAAAAGCAACACAGCGATATCTTGGAGAATAATATGAAGACTAAACTAACAAAAGAAGAGAAGGAAATACTGGATAGCTTCGAGAAAGGTGAATGGGTTCCCGTTACAAACCTTGCAAAAAGAAAGAAAGAGTTGGTGGCGTACGCCCGCAATACCTTGCGAAAGGACAAGAGACTGAATATACGTATTTCTGAGAGAGACCTCATAGAGTTGCAAAGAAAGGCTGTCCAAGAAGGCTTGCCCTATCAGACTTATGTATCAAGCATTATTCACAAGTTCATCAACGGAGCATTGGTTGAAGGAACAACAAAATAGGGGCCAATCGGGTAGCCGGGGGGTTTTCTCCCCCGGCCCTCACACCACCCGGCACGCGGGTCCACACCGGGCGGCTCTCAGGGATTACCGGGCCGTAGCCGGGTAGTGAATGCGCGTAAATAGGGACGCTTCTAATTGATTGGTCACCTTCAGCCGCTGAAGTGACTTCGGGATAGGGCGGTTTTGGGGCGTGGCCGCGCAGCGCCCAACATGCGGGTCAACCTGACCGTGTGGAGCTGCCATTTTTTTCTGCAAGGTTAGGGGCGCGATCAGGTTACCCTTGTCGTTATGCCAGGCTTATGAAACACATTCATCGAAAAGGAGGGCTTTTTTTATGGGCGACCATATTTGCCAATGGTGGTTAGCGCCCACATTGGACAATCCTTTTCGGCGCTTTTTACACAATCCTGAGAAAATGCTCGGTTCACAAGCGGCCGAAGGTATGACGGTTTTGGATATTGGTTGTGCGCCGGGGTTCTTTTCCATCGGTCTTGCAAAACTTGTCGGAAACACGGGGCGTATCATTGCGGCTGATGTCCAGCCGAAGATGTTAAGCG
>JAZDIW010000341.1:0-20860 GCA_043804575.1 bacterium | reverse complement strand
TGTATATTAAAAAGTTTAGAAGATAGCACAGCATACCTTATTCGTCTGAGTTGAGCCCGAAACGCAGTTGGACCCTGCTTATTGTACCCGATGGGGATCGGACGGTTCGACAATATCGAATCGCCCGGGCATGGGTGTTTCTTATCCTGTTTTCCGTCGTGGCCTTGGCGCTCTATGCCGCTCTCGAGACCTATCTTTTCTGGGCTATCGCTGCAAAAGCCCGTCAAGTGGCGCCGCTTAGCGCCAAATTGCGGGAGTTGGAGACCTCAAGCCAGCAATTGCAGGAATTCGGTGCGCAGCTATCGGAACTCCGGTCTTTTGAAACCCAATTGCGGCGCTCGCTCTTGGCACACTTGGCCGATACCTCGACAGAGCCGCTGCCGCCATCCGGCCTCGGAATGCAGATTGCCCCCGCATTTCACGCAACGGGGGCGGCATCCTGGAGTGAAGGCGGCATCGAGCCATCGTTCCTGCGAGGGTTTCAAGAGCATATCTTCACCCCTGCGGATTTGCCGACCTATCCGCCGGTTCGCGGGTATGTGACTCGAACTTTTCAGCATCGCGCCGTGCGTTCGGGCAGGTTACATTCGGGGGTGGATATTGCAGCGCGCGCAGGCACACCGATTTCAGCCGCGGCCTCGGGACTCGTGGTTTTTGCCGATTGGACTTTCGGCTATGGCAATCTCGTCGTTATCGTGCATCGCTCAGGGTATGTCAGCTTCTACGGTCACAACCAAATTCTACTCGTGTCCCCGAGGCAGTTCGTCGAACAGGGTCAGCCGATTGCTCTCTTGGGCAGTTCGGGTCGGAGCTCGGCACCCCATCTGCATTATGAGGTTTGGCGGGCGGGGGAACCGATGGATCCACTAACTCTCCTTGCCACAGAATGAATATCCTGAAGATATTTGGAGGACATCATCACATGGCGAAGCGGAACGGAAATGAGTTTCGACGCAATTCCACAGGCGAGATTTCAACTCTCTTGGGCAGTGATGCGGAGATTCACGGTTCGATCACCACGAAAGGGAGCATTCGCATTGATGGAACGGTCGTGGGCGAGATCTCGTCTCCGGACACCGTGACCATAGGAGCATCGGGGTCCGTGGAAGGCAATATTGAAGCCGAACACATTGTGGTGGGTGGCCGAGTCAAGGGAACGCTCGTGTCTCGCGGACGCGTGACTCTGGAAAGCACGGGGCGCTTGGAAGGGGATTTGGTTGCGGCGCGGCTTGTCATCGTGGAGGGTGCGGTCTTCTGTGGGCGAAGCAATATGGGGGACAGGTTAGCGGGTCTGTCGCCCTCGTCGCTTCTCACCTCCGTCCTTGAGCAAGCAACCGAATCCGAGCCGTGAGACTCTCCGATGGCGGTTCGACCGAGTGAGCGCTGGACAACTCTTATCCATGTCGGCCTCACTTTTACCGCCGCAGTCTTGCTCGGCTTTTTTGTCGGCCGGTGGCTTGACGGGAAACTCCATGCTGAGCCGCTTTTCATCCTGCTCGGCGTCTTTTGGGGACTTGGCGGGAGCTTCTGGTATTTGGTCCGGAAGGTGCGAGAGCTCGAAGATCAGGAGAAAGGGGAAGACCAACCGCCGTGATAGTCTATCTGGTCGGCGGGATTCTCTTTGCCGCACTCATCTCTGTGCCGGCGTGGCTGCTCTTGGCCCGAGCGATTCCTCAAGGTCCGCCCTCACTGCTAAAGGCGTGGGGAATCGGATTCGCCATCAAGATGGTGCTTGCAGGATTGGGTATATGGGCCGTCATTCGCGTTCTCGAAATTCCCTTACAGCCTTTCGTATGGGCTTTTCTGTCGGGCTATGTGCTCGCCCTGATCCTGGAGATTTGGTGGGCGACGCGTCGAATTCGTCGGGTCTATTCTGAGCAGAAGAGTTGAAGAAAGAAAATCCGTCTTTTTTGTGATGATACGATTCCTATCCTCAACATCCTGCTTCCGATATCCACTGCTTGCGTCTTCCATTCTTTTCCTGCTCATACTGCTCTTGTCTCCGTGTGCCGCTTCGGAAGCGAGCGACCACGAGGCGGGCAAGAGTGCCATCGTTTCCACGCTGGAACATCATCTGTTGGATTCGCCGGATTATGAGATCTTTGGCATTCATATCCCTTTGCCCGCATTTTCGCTGCTCGGCTATCCGGTGCAGATGACCAAACACATGTTGATGTTGGTTGTCACCGCGATTCTCGTGATTCTGCTCATCACTACGGCCTATCGCAAAAAGCGGGTTGTGCCGCATGGCTTGGCGAATTTCTTTGAGGTCATCGTCGTTTTCCTGCGCGACGATGTCGTTCGACCGAATTTGGGCAAAGATACCGACCGATTTCTACCCTACTTTTTGACGCTCTTCTTTTTCATTCTCTTCGGGAATCTGTTGGGACTTGTTCCGTGGGGAGCCAGTCCCACGGGGAATATCAATATGACGGCGGGCTTGGCCTCGCTGACGCTGCTGCTCATGATTGTCATGGGCATTCTGAAGCAGGGCCCGATAGGCTATGTGAAGAGCTTCATTCCGCCGGGCGTGCCTATTTTCATCGTGCCCATCATTTTGCCCATCGAGATCATCGGCCTTTTCATCAAGCCCTTTGCTCTGACGATGCGGCTCTTTGCCAATATGCTTGGCGGCCATGCGGTGGTCGCGGCTTTCTTGGGTCTGATTGCGACGCCGCTGATTGCTCCGCTTTCCATTGCGGGCGCCGTGGCCATTTCGCTCTTAGAAATTTTCGTGGCCTTTTTGCAGGCCTATATTTTTGTGATTTTGTCGGCGGTTTTCATCGGCATGAGCATGCATCCTTCGCACTGATAGTTGCCAAGCGTTTTTGCGGGATGCTGCTTGGCATCGAAGAGAGGAGTCTTCGAGAATCGAAATCGGAAGCCCAGCATCCTTTTTCCTTGTGAAAGCACATTATTGAAGGAGAATCTTATGGAAGGAATGGCCTTTGGCATTATGGGGGCCGGCTTGGGTGCCGGACTCGTCACGCTTGGAGCCGCTCTCGGAATCGGGCGCATCGGCGGCAGCGCGATGGAAGGCATCGCCAGGCAGCCCGAAGCCTCGGGCAAAATCCAAACGGCGATGCTGATCTCGGCGGCTCTGATCGAAGGAGTAGCCTTTTTCAATGCTGTCATCTGTCTGCTGATTTCGCTGAAGTGAACAGCGCGGCTCTGTCAATTTCCTGAGGAGCTCTCATGGGACTGCAAAACATTATCCGCCTGGACCCCGGCTCGATTGTGTGGACCATCCTCACTTTTCTCGTGCTTCTTTGGATTCTGTCGAAATTCGCGTGGAAGCCGATTTTGAAGGGACTTTCGGATCGCGAAGCCGCGATTAAGGGAGATTTGGAAACGGCGCGGCGAGAACGCGAGGAATCGGGGCGAGTTCTGAGAGAATACCAGGATTCGATCGCCGGAGCGAAAAAGGAGGCGGCTCGCATTATTCAGGACGCTCAGGAGGCTTCGGCGCACATCAAAGAGGAGGGGGCTACACAGACCAAGGCGATGACTCATCAGATGCTCGAGCGAGCCAAGGCGGAGATTGTGCGCGAAGAGGAGTCCGCTCGAAAACGGCTGCGTGAGCATGTGGCGGACTTGACGGCGCAGGCGACTTCGAGGCTTCTGGGCCGCGTCATCACGCGCGAAGACCACGAACGGCTCATCCGCGAAAGCCTCGAGGAGACTCCCTGATGCCGTCGGGCTCTTTGGTTCGGCGCTATGGGCGTTCGCTCTTTGAGGCGGCGCAAGAGTTGAACGCCGTGGAGCCCGTGCGTGCGGATTTGCAGCTTTTGGCGGATGTGCAAGTCCAGATGCCCGAGTTCTCCGATATTCTGAGCTCGCCTGTGCGGGGACTTGCGGAAAAACGCAAGCTTGTCGAGCAGGTCTTCGGCGGTCGTCTGTCCGACATCACTTTGCGGTTTCTGCTTCTCTTGCTCGAGAAGAGGCGGATGGGTATTCTCTCCGAAGTCATTCGTTCTTTTGACAGGCTTTGGCGCGAGCAGCAAGGGGAAGTGACGGTCACCGTCACGACGGCCCTCGAGCCGGACTCGGAGCTCCAAGAGAAAATCACGCGATACCTGCAGGCACAGACAGAGAAGCGACCGGTGATCACTTGGCAGGTGGATGCGTCGCTCTTGGGAGGCATGCAGGTGCGATGGCCGGATCGAGTGGAAGACAGTTCGCTCCGATGGAAACTCTTTGAATTGCGCAACTCTCTTGCCGCGGGATAGAAGAAAATCCCTTGTTTTGGAGTTATGATGGAAATTCGACCTGAAGAAATCACCAGCATTTTGCGAGAACAAATCGCCGGATTCCGTGCGGCAAAGTCCGTAGACGAGGTCGGGCAAGTCATCTATGTCGGTGACGGCATCGCTCGCGTCTATGGATTGGACAAAGTCATGGCCAGCGAGCTGGTGGAGTTCCCCAATGGTGTCTTCGGCATGGTGATGAACCTTGAGGAGGACAATGTCGGCGTTGTGCTTTTCGGCTCGGACGCTCTGATTAAGGAAGGGGACGAGGTCAAACGCACGGGGCGCATTGTCGAGGTGCCGGTCGGGGATGAGCTCTTGGGCCGCGTCATCAATCCTTTAGGATTTCCTTTGGACGGCAAAGGCCCCGTTCCTGTCACGAAATTCAATCCGGTCGAGCGCAAAGCGACGGGAGTGATCACGCGCCAGCCCGTCAAAGAGCCTCTTCAGACGGGGCTCAAAGCGATTGATGCGATGATTCCGATTGGACGAGGTCAGCGGGAGCTCATCATCGGAGACCGCCAGACGGGAAAGACGGCCATTGCCATTGACACCATCATCAACCAGAAGAATTCGGATGTTGTCTGCATCTATGTGGCGATTGGGCAGAAGGGTTCGACGGTTGCGCAAGTCCTCAAGACGCTGGAAGATGCCGGAGCGATGAATCATACGGTTATCATTTCTTCTACGGCGGCGGAACCCGCGCCCATTCAGTTTCTGGCTCCCTATTCGGGCGCCGCGATCGGCGAATATTTCCGCGATAATGGACGGCATGCTCTCTGTATTTATGATGATTTGACCAAGCATGCTTGGGCCTATCGGCAGCTTTCGCTTCTCTTGCGTCGTCCGCCGGGACGCGAGGCTTATCCGGGAGATATTTTCTATGTGCATTCGCGCCTCTTGGAACGCGCGGCGAAATTGACCGACAGCTTGGGGGGAGGGAGCTTGACCGCTCTCCCGATTATCGAGACACAGGCCGGAGATGTCGCCGCGTATATTCCGACCAATGTGATTTCCATCACCGACGGCCAGATTTTCTTGGAAGGTGAGCTTTTCTATTCGGGAATTCGACCGGCCATCAATGTGGGAATCTCGGTGTCTCGAGTCGGCGGGAACGCTCAAATCAGAGCGATGCGGCAGGTGGGAGGCTCGCTGCGTTTGGATTTGGCGCAGTATCGTGAGCTGGCCGCCTTTGCCAAATTCGGCTCCGACCTCGACAAAGCAACGCAAGCGCAACTTCGTCGCGGCGAGAGACTGGTGGAAATTCTCAAGCAGGAGCAGTATAGTCCGTGGCCGGTCGAGGAGCAGGTCGCGATTCTATGGGCGGCGACGCATGGATATTTTGATGACCTCCCGTTGGGACAGATGAGACGATGCCAGGACGAGCTGATGCGCTATTTCCGCTCCAACGGTGCGGCCACCCTGAAAGAAATCGCGACGAAGAAGAAGCTCGACGAGGAGCTCGAAGCGCAATTGAAGAAGCTCACAGAGGATTTTCGAACAACTTTTTCGGCGGAGTAGATGCGTCCAACAATAGCAATGAATGACTGCATCGTCTCTCTTTCATACAGATTCTAAAAAGGTAGGATTGGAATATGGTATTTGAGGATTGGTCTGGAGAAGAGTTATCCGACAACAAGTGGGAACTTTTGGAGATGCCGGGTCCCGAAGGGCCTTGGCGTTTTGAAGAGCCCGCCGCAGAACTCGATTTCGGGGAGAAGACCGTCATCGTGCGCGTTCGGCCTTTCACGCGAACGGCGGCAGGAACGCCCTTTGACGACTTCAAGCATTTTGTCGTGAGCAAAGAGGCGATTCCGGTTCCGGAGAGCGGCGTGCTCACGCTTGAAGTGGAGTTCGCTGTTCAATGCTGGAACAACGAGCCCTTTTTCCTGCGCGATGCCATGGCGGGGTTTTTTCTCTGCTCTCCTCACCATGAGCTCTTCTTGGGAGCGGTTTCCAATGGAACTCTTGCAGGCGCTCTCTGCATGAGAGTCGCCGCCACCGAAGAGCAAGCGGTTGGAGCCATTGCCGAGGCTTGGGACAGACCTGCGCCGGGTCGGCGCCACAACTACACGCTCCAGTACGAAAAGAATATTGATAAGATCAGTTTCTGGCTCGATAAGAAGCTTTTTTACGCTGTGCGCGGTGTCCCCGCAAAAATGGATGAGGTTTCTTTGGGATTTGCGTTTCTGACTCTGCATCGAGCGGGTCAGCCGCTTCATGAGCAAGGAGCCGAACTGCAGATGGGGTCGATTGAAATCATTGAAACCTGAGTCGTATCCGAGCGGAGGCATGCTATCAGTTCGCATGAGGTCTTTCTGGTGCCGTTTCCAAAAATGCGTAGCGCCCAGCTTGCTGGGCTATGAAATCTCAGGATAATGCCTCCCAATTCGGGCGGTGTTATCTTCCTGAATTGCAGCGGCGCATGTGCGCGGAACCTCCTGAAGCATTCCGGCCCAGCAAGCTGGGCGCTACAATTAACATGCAAACCTCATTGAAAACGGCACGAGATGCCATCTCTTAAGCAAATCAAGCGGCGCATCGCCTCGGTTCGCTCGACGCAGCAGATCACGCGTGCGATGAAGATGGTTGCGGCGGCGCGTCTGCGGCGCGCCCAAGAGAATATCATCAAGGCGCGGCCCTATTCTCTGAAGCTGCGGCAGGTGATCCGGGATCTTGCGGCTCGAACGGATCGCAGTCTTCACCCTTTGCTCGACCTTCGGCCCGCAGAGAATGTGGGGATCGTCGTTGTGACGGGAGATCGAGGCCTGTGCGGCAGCTTCAACACGAATATCCTTCGTGAAGCGCAGAGAATCATGCAGGAGGAGAGGCAAGCCGAGCTCTTTCTCATCACCGTGGGCAGGAAGGGAACGGAGTTTTTCACACGCCGCGGTGCGCGCATCATCGCGTCTCTTGCCAATTTCTTCAATGAACTGAATTTCGGTCATGCGGCGAAGCTGGGCGAGATCCTTGTCAGCCGCTATGAAGAGCACGGCATGGATCGAGTCTATTTGGTCTATAACGAATTCAAATCGGCCGTCCAGCAATTTGTTGTCTGCGAACAACTCCTGCCGATCATGCCGGAGGAGTTCGAGGCCGGTGAGAGCCATACGGATTTTCTCTTTGAGCCTTCCGTCGGGCAAATCCTGAATGCGATTCTGCCGCTCTATGTGAATGTGCAACTGTGGCGAGTGCTCCTGGAGTCCTATGCGGCGGAAATGGGAGCGCGGATGACCGCCATGGAAAACGCCACCGAGAATGCCGCCGAGCTCATTGATACACTGACCCTTCATTACAACAAAGCCCGGCAAGCCATCATCACGAAAGAGCTTCTCGAAGTCGTTTCCGGTGCCGAGGGATTGAAGTAGATTTCGGGCGGTGGATTCCATGGAATTGATGTCATAGGAGTTTTGCGAAAGGCAGGGTCAATGTCAATTCTCGCCTGGAGGCAAAGAGAAACGATGTGGAGGCCAAGACTGACTTTTTGGAGTCGTTACAGGATAAATCATGAGTGTGATTAAGACAGACCGGCCCCTGCGCGTCTCCATTTTCGTTGACGGCGCGAACATGTTCTATACTCAGAAGAGAGGATTGGGGTGGTTTTTTGATCCGGCAAAACTCCTGAAGACGCTGAAGGGTGAGGACGAGCTGGCCGACGCCTTTTGGTATATGGGAGTCAAGTCCACTCCGGAGTCGCGTGACGAAAATTTCCTTCGATTCTTGGCCTATGCGGGTTATACGGTGCGCACGAAGCAGTTAAAAACCATCTTCGACTCCGAGACCGGCGAGACCATTCAAAAGGCGAACCTCGATATCGAGATTGCCATGGACATGTTCAACACGGTGGACAACTATGACAAGGCGATTCTGCTCTCGGGGGATGGAGATTTCGAGCGGGCGCTCGAGCTGTTGCGTTCGCGGGGCAAGCGCATCTGCGTCGTTTCGACGCACAATTGGATTGCCAGCGAATTGCGCATGGCGGTCGGCTCTCATTATATCGACTTGCAGGATTTGCGGCCTCTGATCGAGCGAACGGAGCGGGGGCGTGAGTCGGGAACTGACCAGCCGGGCGGTCCCTTTCCGAATGACCTATGATTCCTGTCTCGGAGGTTGAGGCTCTTTTCCACGGGCTTGCGGATTCCGGCGGCACAAGTTTGGATGTCGCGCGAGATTTGGATCCCTATCTTCAGGGAGTGAAGCTCTATCCCTTTGCTCCGATTTTGAGCCTGGGCAATGAAATCGGGACGATATTGGAGCAGAAGCCGCAAGCGGCGATTGAGATTGTGCTGCGAATGGTCGGTTCGAACCTCGCCGCCACCCGGGCATTGGCCTGCGTGCTCCTTTCACGATTGGCTCGCTACGGCCCGGCACCTTGGATGAAGCTCGCGCACCATCTGGCGGCCGACGATAATTGGGAAGTGCGGGAATATGCCGCCCACATCTTCGACACACACGGTGATTTCGAGGGTTTGGCGGCCTTTCATCCGGATTACTGCTTCGAGGTGCTCACGCAGTGGGTTCAAGACGAGGATTACCGCGTCCGCCGCGCAACGACGAATGCTCTGCTGGGCTACTATTTGAAACACCCCGAAATCGGGCCGCGACTCTTGTCGCTGTTGGAACCGCTCCTGAAGGACTCCAGCGATTATGTTCGCCGAAATCTCGTCTTTGCCTTGCGAACCATAGGGAAGAAACGCCCTGAGCTTGTCTTGACATTCATCGAAACGCATATCGAAAACAGCCGCGAGACCGTTCGCGACATATTTCACCAGACCTTGACTCACCGATGGACGCGCGGCTATGAGAGCTCTCGCGACGCACTTCTGAAGAGACTGCGTCCGTCTTCATCATAATTCATTCATGGATGTTCTTCTATGAAGAAGGGAACGATTAAGCAAATCATCGGCGTCGTGGTCGATGTCTCGTTTGCTGATTCAGAACTAGCCTCTCTCTACAACGCACTCCATGTCGTTCGAGACGGAGGCGATGTTCTCACGCTCGAGGTGCAGCAGCACTTGGGGGACAATCTCGTGCGGTGTGTGGCCATGGATTCGACCGACGGGCTTGTGCGCGGACAGGAGGTCGTGGATACCGGTGGACCGATTACCATTCCCGTGGGCCCGGCGACCTTGGGGCGTCTTATCAATGTCGTCGGCGAACCGATTGACGGTCTTGGAGCAATCGAGACGGATCTGCATTATCCCATTCACCGTCCGCCTCCCAAGCTCGAGGATTTGGAAACCAAAGCGGAAATGCTCGAGACGGGCGTGAAGGTTATTGATTTGATTCAACCCTTCGCCAAGGGCGGGAAAATCGGCCTGTTCGGCGGTGCGGGAGTCGGGAAAACGGTCATTCTGCTGGAGCTCATCAATAACATCGCCAAAGAGCACGCCGGAATTTCGGTCTTTTCGGGTGTGGGCGAGCGGACGCGCGAAGGAAATGATTTGCTGCGGGAAATGATCGAATCGAAGGTCATGGATTATGGCGCGGGTTTTCAGGTTGCCGAGTTTGACTTGACGAAAGTGGACCGGAAGGCTCTGAAGAACTCGAAAGTGGCGATGGCGTTCGGACAGATGAACGAACCGCCGGGATGCCGCGCTCGCGTGGGACTGACGGGACTGACGCTCGCCGAATATTTTCGCGATGTAGAAGGCCGAGATGTGCTTCTCTTCATTGACAATATCTTCCGCTTCACGCAGGCGGGTTCGGAGGTGTCCGCGCTTCTGGGACGCATGCCGTCGGCGGTCGGTTACCAACCCACGCTGGCCACGGAGATGGGAGCCTTGCAGGAGCGTATCACCTCAACGAAGCATGGTTCGATTACCTCCGTGCAGGCGATTTATGTTCCCGCAGACGACTTGACGGACCCGGCGCCGGCGACGACTTTTGCGCATCTGGATGCGACAACGGTTCTTTCGCGGCAAATCGCCGAACTGGGTATCTATCCCGCCGTGGACCCTCTCGATTCCACCTCTCGCATCATGGATCCGAATGTCATTGGATGGGAACATTACAATGCGACAAAACGCGTGCAGGAGATTCTGCAGCGTTACAAGGATTTGCAGGATATTATCGCGATTCTCGGCATGGACGAGCTCTCGGACGAAGACAAGCTTATTGTCGAGCGCGCGCGCAAAATCCAGAAGTTCCTCTCGCAGCCTTTTCATGTGGCGGAAGCCTATACCGGTCGCTCGGGCGCGTATGTCAAGGTGAAAGATACCGTGCGTGGATTCAAGGGAGTTTGCGAAGGAGAATTCGACGACATTCCCGAGCAGGCCTTCTATATGTGCGGGGGAATCGAGGAAGTCTTGGAAAGAGCGAAGCAAATGGGTCGGTAGGGCATGGCGCGCACGTACAAACTGGAGGTGATCACGCCCGAGGGGCAGGTCTACGATTCGGAGGTCGTTCATCTGCGGGCACCCGGAGTCGAGGGGGATTTCGGAGTTTTAGCGGACCACGCTCCCATCATGGCGGCCGTGCGGATCGGAAAGCTGCATGTGGATGAACCGAAGGCCTCGCTGGATTTTGCCATTTCCGGCGGGTACCTCGAAGGGCACGAAAATCGAATGGTACTCTTGGTGCAAACCTGCGAGCGAAAGGAAGAGATTGATGTGGAGCGCGCGCGGCGAGCCCGTGAGCGAGCGGAAGAGCGTCTAACGGAGATGCGGGAAGGCGTGGATATCGAGAGAGCTCGCATTGCCTTATTGCGTGCGTTGAACCGATTGCGCGTGGCTGAGTCATAGCCGCAGGTCATCCGAATTCATCGGAGACGGCAAAGAAGAGAAAAAATGACTTGACTTTGCCGTTTCTTTTGGTTATGTTAGTGCATCATTGCGCAATAATGCAATAATAAATAGAAGCATCTCTTCCAACCTCGAAACGGGCCGCTGGCAGGAAATTCCTATAGTATGCAAGTGAGCGATACGACAGCAAATGAACAAGGAAAGAGGCTTTCCATATTGGACAAGTTTTTGACCTTGTGGATTTTCCTCGGCATGGCTTCCGGTATACTGCTGGGCTATTCCATGCCGGGCGTGGTTCCATTCCTCGATCGCTTCAGTGTCGGCACGACATCGATTCCTATTGCCATCGGCTTGATCCTCATGATGTATCCGCCTCTGGCGAAGGTGCGCTACGAAGAACTCGGGGAAGTGTTCCGCAATTGGCGCATTCTCGGATTGTCGCTCCTGCAGAACTGGGTCATCGGGCCGATTCTCATGTTTGCGTTGGCTCTGATTTTTCTGCGCGACTATCCCGAGTATATGGTCGGCTTGATTCTGATTGGGCTTGCGCGCTGCATTGCGATGGTGATTGTGTGGAACGAATTGGCACACGGTGATACGGAATATGCGGCGGGACTGGTTGCATTTAACTCGATCTTTCAGGTGCTGTTGTACTCCGTCTATGCCTATGTTTTCATCACGGTACTTCCGCCGCTCTTCGGGCTTGCGGGAAGTGAAGTACCCATCACCATCGGGCAGATCGCCAAGAGCGTGTTTGTCTATCTTGGCATTCCCTTCCTTGCAGGTTTTCTGACGCGGTTTGTTCTTGTCCGTGTGAAAAACAAGGAGTGGTACCACCGAAAGTTCATTCCGAAAATCAGCCCCATCACACTGATAGCGCTGCTTTTCACCATCATCGTGATGTTCTCGCTGAAGGGGGACAACATTCTGACGCTGCCTTTGGATGTGGTCCGGATTGCCATCCCGCTGCTGATTTACTTCGTACTCATGTTCTTCGTGTCCTTTGCGTTGGGAAAAAGGATCGGGGCCGACTACTCGAAGACGGTAACCCTCTCGTTCACGGCTGCTTCGAATAACTTTGAGTTAGCAATTGCTGTGGCGATTGCGGTTTTTGGCGTGCATTCGGGCGCGGCATTCGCCGCCGTGATCGGTCCTTTGGTCGAGGTGCCGGTTCTGATCAGCCTGGTCAATGTCGCCCTGAAGTTTCAGAGACAGTTTTCCTGAGATGCAGTCATGGTGAATCTGAAAAAAGTCGAATTGGAGGCTCAACTCCTTGAGGTGCTCGCGCAGCCTACTCGGTTGAAGATTCTATATTTTCTGAGAGATGGCGAGCGGTGTGCGTGCGAAATCAATCCGAAGATGCGCGAAGATCCGTCGGTCATTAGCCGCCATTTGGTCAAAATGCGAGATGCCGGGATTTTGGGATCCCGCAAGGAAGGGGTTTCCATCTACTATTGGATCAAGGAACCGCGCGTCTTCGAAATCCTTGAAATGACAGATAATCTATTGAGGTCTTTAGCTAGGCAGAAAGCGCGGGAAGTTGGAGCATCATTGTGAATGGTCGCTTTCAGGATCGTATTCCCGCAAGAAATGCACGGTAGAAGATGTCCAGTTTGTTGCAAAGCGGGTGGCAAGCGTTAGCAGAATATCTATCGGCTCATGTGCTGACTTGCCTGATTCCGGCGTTTTTCATCGCGGGTGCGATTGCCGTCTTTGTCAGTAAAGAGGCCGTCATCAAGTATTTTGGGGCAAGGGCGAACAAGGTTTTGTCCTATGGGGTGGCGTCGGTATCCGGTGCGATTCTGGCGGTTTGTTCGTGTACCATTCTGCCTCTTTTCGCCGGAATTCGCCAGAGAGGTGCGGGGCTTGGCCCGGCGGTGGCCTTTCTCTATTCGGGACCTGCCATCAATGTTCTGGCCATCGTCTATTCCGCGAGACTTCTGGGATTGGATATCGGCGCGGCGCGCGCCGTGGGAGCCATTGCATTTTCGATTGTCGTCGGCCTCGTGATGGCTTTCCTGTTTCGGCACTCAGAGCAGAGCCTTCGCTCGCAGCAAGAGGACTTGGTTCTTCCGGCAGAACAGAAGCGACATCCTCTCTGGCAAGTGTCCCTCTATTTTGCCGCGATGGTCGGACTCTTGGTCTCCGCATCGGCCATGGGTCTTGTGATCGGGACATCTCTCGAGAATCCTGATGGAAGATTCGTTCTGACTCTCACCGGAAAGTGGATGGCGGGAACGGTCGCGCTGGTTTTCCTTGTTCTCGTACTCTATATGGTGGCAAGGTGGTACTCGCGTTCCGAAGTAGCTGACTGGATGCGGGAGACTTGGGGGCTTACGAGGAAGATCTTTCCGATTCTGCTTGTTGGAGTGTTTGTCGCCGGCGCGCTCAAAGCCTTGTTGCCCGAGTCGGTAGTTCAGCGGTGGGTCGGTGGCAATTCCCTTGGCAATAATTTGATGGCGTCCGTTTTCGGGGCCTTCATGTATTTTTCAACTTTGACCGAAGTGCCCATTGTGCGTGCGCTGATGGACCTCGGCATGGGCAAAGGACCTGTGCTGGCCTTGCTCTTGGCAGGGCCGTCTCTTTCCTTGCCCAATATGATTGTCCTTTGCCGCGTGATGGGTTTCGTGCGCACAATGACCTATGCGGTATTGGTCGTCATGCTGTCCACTTTCGTGGGGATGGTTTTTGGAGCGTTTTCAATCTAAGGTGCGTATGAGAATTCACTTGTTTCTACTCGTTGTCTTGTTCAGTCTGCTATGTGGATGTGGCAAGGCGGAGACCGAAGTCAATCAGGGGGAGACGCAAGTCGTTGCGAAGGATTTCGGGCAGGATTTTCAAGGCAGGTCGCATTTCGTGCTATACTACGCGTCCGTCGCTTGTTCCTGCACCATGGCGCGATGTCAAGCCGCGCTGGCGCTGTGCGATTCCGTGCGGCAGGCCGAATCGGCGTTTGTCTACACGACCATTGATGTCTATGCCGATACCTTGGCCGCGGACTCGGTCGCCGTCTGGGAAGTCCCCGTATTGTTTGTATTGGATCCCACAGGTCGAGAACGAGGCCGAGTCGAATGGGATATTACGGCAGAAGATGTTCGCCAGCTTTTGGCGAAAGGAGAAAACAAATGATGATCGAAGTCTTAGGTCCGGGCTGCGCGCGTTGTGAAAAGACCTATGCGATTGTGCAGCAGGCGGCCTCTGAGCTTGGCCTGAAAGAGGGCGAGGATTACTCGATAAGCAAGATCAAGGAGCCGAGTCTGATTGCTCAGCGCGGTGTTCTCATGACTCCGGGTCTGGTCATTGACGGAATTGTGAAATGCAGTGGAAGGATTCCTTCACAAGAGCAAGTAAAGCAGTGGTTGTCTGAGTCATAAGATGAAATGGAGTTGAAAGTCACGGATGAGAAAATCATTGCGTATTGCGATTCTCCTGGTCGTCGTCGTTGCCATAGCCGGGATTTTTCTCGTGAAGCGTGGGTTTGATTCCAAGTCGGCGGGCGGCAGGATTCAAGGTTCGTTCTCCGGCCTGCCGGAGCTCGTGGATTTGGGCAGCAAATATTGCAAACCCTGCAAGGCGATGGCGCCGATTCTCGAGGAGGTTTCCAAAGAATATGCCGGCAGGGCCAAAGTGACCGTGATTGATGTACGGGAGGACAAAGAAGCCGGGCGGCGATATGGAATTCGCGTGATTCCGACGCAGATTTTTTTCGATGCCGACGGGAAAGAAGTCTATCGCCATGAAGGATTTCTCGGCAAGGATGAGATCGAGGCCCGGTTCAAGTTGATGGATGTGAGATGATGGACAACATTGCCCAGATTTTGCAGCAGAATCCGTCCATCGCCGCACTCGCCGTATTTGTGGGAGGATTACTCTCGGCCTCGTCGCCCTGCGTGTTGGCCATTATCCCGGCGGTCATTGGGTATGTCGGCGGCTATTCTCAGGGAAATCGAAAGGCCGCGGCGACCTATGCGCTTCTTTTCGCTCTGGGGCTTGCGCTCACTTTCACCGCCCTCGGCGCTTTGGCCGCGCTCATGGGGCAAATGATGGGAGATGTTGGGCGAGTCTGGTATTGGATTGTGGCGGGCGTCGCGATAGTGATGGGGTTGTCGCTGATGGGCGTGTTTGAGATTTCGTTTCCTTTTGCCAGCAAGCTTCAGACCAAGCGGAGAGGAGCGCTCGGAGCCTTTCTTCTGGGTCTGCTGTTCGGCGTCGTCTCGTCGCCGTGTGCCACGCCCGTACTCGTCGCGATTTTGGCGTTCGTGGCAACGCAAGGTCAAATTCTCTATGGTGTTGTTCTCCTCTTCATCTATGCCATCGGCCACTGCGCGCTGATTGTGCTGGCCGGAGTCGCCACGGGCTTCGTCGAGAAGGCAATGCAATCGAAAGGCGTGGCGAATTTCTCCGTTTGGTCGAAGAGAGTCTCGGGTGTTTTGATCACTTTGGCCGGCCTTTACATTTTCTACCTAAATGTGTAAATTGGGATAACGGTCCACTGCGCCCAAAGTCATGAATCTCCCATTGTGGGTCGCAGAGTGGCCGCCCGATTCCCCTCAAATTCTTCGATTGGACGGTTCTCGCCTGACGGGCGGACCGCCTTCCCATGAAAATTCTGATTGAGGTTCTTCAAGAAGGTGTGATGATCACGAGCTTCGTCTTTGTGATGATGCTCGTGATTGAATATCTCAATGTCTTGACGGCGGGGAAATGGCAAGAGAGGTTCTCGCGCATGCGCTTCGGGCAGTATGTACTGGGCGCTTTCTTGGGTGCCGTGCCCGGATGCTTGGGTTCCTTTGCCGTTGTTTCTCTGTACGCGCATGGCATCATGACTCTTGGGGCCGTGGTGGCGACGATGATTGCCTCAAGCGGTGATGAAGCATTTGTGATGCTCGCCCTCTTTCCCGGGACAGCCCTGAAAATCACGGCGATTCTTTTTGTTCTGGGTCTGTGTGTCGGATGGCTGACAGACAGACTCATCAAAAAGAAGAGCACACCGGAATCCTTTGAATGCGAAGGCTACGAGATTCACGCGGGAGAAATCGAGAGGATTTGGCCGCGAGGCCGCATCTTGACTCAGCTCCGGCAATGCACACTCGCGCGCGGGACGCTGTGTGCGGCATTGGCCATCTTCCTATTTGTACTGCTTACCGGCCATGTCGGTTCATCCGAGCGGGACTGGATACGCGTCACACTGCTGTTGACGGGAGTTGTTGGGCTTTTCATCGTCGTCACGGTCTCGGACCATTTCCTCGAAGAGCATCTGTGGCAACATGTGGCGCGCAGACATGTGCCTCGGATCTTCATCTGGACGGTCGGCGCACTCATTGTCGTCGAGCTCATCATCCAGCACGCCGACTTTGGGGGATGGATCGAGCAGGGCCGATGGGTGGTTCTCCTGGCGGCCTGTCTGATTGGTCTCATTCCTGAGTCAGGGCCGCATCTGATTTTCGTCACGATGTTCGCCGAGGGAATCGTGCCTCTGAGTATCTTGCTGGCAAGCTCGGTCGTGCAAGACGGTCATGGAATGCTCCCGATGCTGGCGCATTCCCGAAAGGGCTTTGTGGCCGTGAAGAGCATCAGCTTTGTTGTCGGACTGCTTGTTGGAGTTGCCGGGTTCGTTGGAGGCTGGTAAGCTGATCCGTTTCGTATAATGCCGTTTCTTGAAAGGTAATATCGCTCCTTTCCGCAGTAGGCCACACGCTCCTGCGTGCGGAGCTGCGGAACGCGGGAGCGTCCCGCCTAGTGCCGTCGAACATAGGCTTCCAGCGAATCAGCTTCTGTCGTCTGACACTAGCCAACACGCTCCTGCGCGTTGGATGGATTATTTGATTGCGAGTTCGCCGGACGGTCGAGGTGTGTTCTAATGCGTCGAGGTGAAGCAACACGCAGGAGCGTGTTGCCTAGAGCTTGTCCCCAAAATATAAGAGAGGAATTCAGTGGACGGTGGCCACATCGCCCTGTTCCGGCCGGGTTGCGCACGGCGTGGGATGGAGGGGATTGGACATGGGTAAGTGCTTAACCCGGCTCGGCCAGACAACTCCGCTCTGATGTTTTTGAGATACGCTGTAGTGAATTAGGAAGAAGTCGGGCAAACCTTCTCAGAAGCAGCACCAAGATCGTTCGATTCCCCAAAAAATTCAAAATGCCCAAGGTGTTTGCTTGAGCATTTTTGTTTTTCTGATCTTCGAAGGGAGGGAATTCTATTCCGAGTTCTGCGCCAGGTTTCCGGGAGTAGGTGTATTCAAAGCAACGACGCGGTAGAAGAAACGGTCGGGCAGCATCGAGAGGGGTGTCATTTCGGCAAAGACCGTCATCGGAGCGGGAAGCGTCGCACGCCAAGTGGATGGAACGGGTTTGAAAAAGGGTTCGGGGCCGGCATGCACTTCATAGGAAGTCGCGCCTTTTACCGGAGTCCAGCGGACCACAGGCCGACCATTGGCGAAGGTGATCGTGGCCACGGGCGATTCCAACTCCTCTTGGCGTTGTCCTCCTCCATAAGCCGGGAAGCTCGCCGCAAAGGTGCTGAAAGGAGCATCCGCGGGAGCGGTGTGCGTTCGGTTTCTGGAGTCTGTGGCCTCGACATAGTATTCGATGCCGGAAGTTCCGGGCGCGGACAGGCTGATGTCCGCCGCATAGAGCTCCGCGCCCTGAGAAACGAGAGTCGCCGATTGCCACGAGCCGCCCGGCAGCAAGCGGTAATGAACGCGAGCAGAACTCAGACTGATTTGGAGATAGGGGGGTTGCCGGTCCGGGAAAATTTCCGCGGCAATATGCGCCACGGCCGCCGAGTCGGTGAAGACGAGAGGCTTGTGGACGATGTGGGGACCCAGATTCCAGAGCATGCTCGAGAAACTCGGTATCGAATCATAGTCGCTCCAATACCATGAATAGAGGCTGGCTCCCTGACATCCTCCGCTCCTCTGGCGTCGTGCCGCCTCCGCTTCGGTCAAGCCCACCTGCAAACTTGTTCCTCCATGAGCCGCAATCGAAGGAAAACCGTTTTGTGAGAAGTAATTCAGACTGCTGTCAATTCGGCTTCCCTGCAATCCCAAAAGGACGATGGGGAGTCCCTGCAACTCCGAAAGAGAACCGGCGATCGTTCCATTCATTCCCCAATGACAGTTTCTTGCATTATGAAAGGGATCAAACATATCGCCGTAGACCTGAACCGGAGCTCCCGGTCGCCGGGCCTGAATGATGTTATACATTTGACGAACATACGAGCCGATGAGCTGTGCCGGCGTGAGCCCACGAGAGGTGCAGGATGGATCCCAGTTGGCAATGGGGACTTCGTTGATGTGAATCTTGAATCCGTCGGGTTTGAAGAGGCTGTCGCAATTCGATATCTTTTGCTGGTAAAAGGCCAGAGGTTCGAGCAGACTGAAACAAACGGTTCGGCGGTATTCTTGCGGCGTGATTCGATAGGCATAGGCGCAGTACCAGTCCATCGTAATTTGATCCCCGTTGGCAAGCCGTCCGCCTGCGACGCGCCGAATCCTTGGCGAATTCACATAGCAGCTCCCGTAGCTCTGACTGTAGGTCTCCTCGACTGTAAAATCACGATTGGAGCCTTCTTGGAGTAGAATGTGCCCGGGTTCCTTATAGACACTCAGCGGCGTATCATCGCGCCTCAGCATCCAGGTGGGATTCTTTTCTCGGATCGAAAAATCGTCGAGCCAGAGAGTGCCTGCTTGCCACTGCCATGCGCCCAAATAGAGGCGCAGAGTGCCTCCCATCAAACTGTGGACTTCCAGGTTCACCTGAGTCCAATCGCTCGTCGCGGACGGCCGGAAGTAGTGAAGGAAAATCTGTTGATCATTGCAATCCGGACGCCAGAGCATAAGGCGAATGAGTCCCGAGTAGCCTGAGGTCTTGTACCAGAAGCTGACCTGATAGAGTCGGTAGGCCGGAAATGCAAAATCTTGATAGACCTTGGATTGCTGATCTCCCGGCCACTGGAGTTTGAGAGAGCCTACGCCGCCATGCTTTTGCGTGACATCTTGTGAAATCGTCGGATAGCTGACTTGGCTGTTTCCCCATCCCACAAACTGCCCATTGCTGAACTGTTCAAAGCCGGGATTATTGACCGTAAAGGAGGGGTTCGGCAGGGCTTGAGCGGTGTCACCTGCGATGAGCAGAGTCTGCGCAAGAACTGGAACTCCCTCGTTCCAACAGAAATTGTCAACCACGGCTCCGGTGCGGTCCGCGGACATGTAGAGCTTCATTCCCAAGGCCTTGATGGAGTCACGAGCGGTAATGGCCCGCGAAAGATACGTGGAATTCCAATCCAAGCCGCGGCCGGAGTAGGTGTTGTTCCACTCCACTTCATTCATCTTGAATTCATAGGCCTGAGAAAGCCGGGAAAGGAGACTGTCCAGGTCGCCCGTCGGTTCGAGGGCCGAATTGAATGTGATGGTGCGGCGAGACAGATCCGGCCAGTCTCGAATGTACACTCGTTCGACGATTCTCTGCCCGCCGAAAAAGGCCGCAACTTTCGACAGCGAAAGCAGGCCGTATCGAAGGCCGTTGGAATCTCGTCCCAGCAGCAAGATCCGATTGGCGCCCACATAGAGATGGTATCCCTCCAAAGGAGGAGCACCGGACATGGACGGAATTCCGACGGAATCCAAGGCGGCTACGAGAGCGGGGAAGTTGCCGGATGTTCCCATCCAGAGAGCCGGGCGCTGGCCGTTGTAGCTCGACCACGAAAGGGCAACCGGCCGCAGGTTCAGACTCCTTTCGAGAAGCCGCATGGCCTCGCCAAGGACTCTTCCTTCGGCGGCCTCGTCACCATTGGCGGTGACGATATAGAGTGTTCCCTGGATTTGCATGGGTTCATCGGCGAGAATCCCCATTTGCTGGGGCGGGGGGAGAATGTCGCGCAAGCCGGCCCACGAAAGAGCAGGCAAGCTCAGAAACGCAAGAAAGAGCACCAACAAAAACATGCCTCGATTCATCGTCGCTCACTCTCTATCCATCACCGCACCGCAAGCCGGTGCGTCTTCTCTCATCTACGAACTGAGACAGGGTCTGTAGAGGTTGCCCCTGTCGCTCTCGACATTCGTTGTCAGCTTCTACTCATCAAAACGCGTGCCATCTCGATGAAGGATTGAGGGTCTGGAAAGCTGCAAGATGTGGCCTGGCAAGATTTGCCCATGATTTCCATAGGCATCTTCTTGGGTCTTGATTTCCTGCAAGTTATGCGTCGCGTTTTTTCCCGGAAAACGGAGCACGAAATCGGGGAGCTGGAAATCCGGAGTGATACGAGGGTGGCGGTCTGGCAAATTGCCAAAACGACGCAACTGCCTGCGAAGGTTTCCGGTGGGCGACATGTGGAGGAATGGCGACCATCAGGATGTGGTTTGCCGACTTCGCCGCGGCATATTTGTCTTCTGAAAAGCGCATTACCGCTGAAACTCGTCCTAAAAATATCCGAGTGATATTCCGTTCCATTGCACAAGCAAGGCAAAGTCAGAGAGGAACCCCCTTTTTGTTTCCCTGCCAAAGCAGGGGGAGACTTGCGCTCTTCCCCTTCTTTAGAAGGAAGTCAGAAGGGGTATCTTCTTGCCGAAGTCAGTCTCCTCCAAGACGCGATGATTCCGGCGATTCGCCGTCGCTACATGTTCTCCATCGTCGGATTCGCATCCACTCGAATACTGAGGATGACTAAGGAAGGAAACCTTTTCGCAAGCAGCATTAGCAAAGAAGCCCGCACCCGGTAGGGTGCAGGCTTCAGATTGTTGACAAAGTCCTCGCATTTTGCGGGGACTTTTATTATAATAGGGCAGGTGTTCATTGGGAGGTTTTGATGAGGTCAGGATGCTGAGGAAGCAGGGCGGCAAAGCGACGGAACTGGAGTTCGTGTCGATAGAT
>JAZDIW010000340.1:0-3213 GCA_043804575.1 bacterium | reverse complement strand
GGTGATGGGGGTGCGACGCTGGCGTTCGACGCGTTCGAGGTTCTTTTCAGCCATGAAGCCGAGTTGCGACTGTTTCGCTTCGGCGAGGTCGAGCGTGTCCACGAAGCATAGTCCCTCGAAGGGTTCGTATTTGCCGGTCTTTTCATAGTAGGCGTGTTCGATGTTCAGCGCGGCGATATAGTAAGGCATCAGCATGACTTCGTTAGCGAAGAGTTGCTCGCGATACATGCGTTCGAGGTCGCGGCCCGGGATGCGGCGGATGAGATTCACGATGAAATTGCCGGTGCCGGTGCAGGGATCGATGATGTTCACGCCGGGCGCGCCGAGCCTTGTGCCGAATTCCTTTTCCAGCACCTCAGCCACGCTCGCGCACATAAAATCCACGATAGGCTGCGGCGTGTAGACGATGCCGAGCGTGTCCGCGATTTTGATCGAATAACCCTGAAAGAAGCGTTCATAGATGGAATTCAGGAAGCGCTGTTTCTCTGTGAAGTCGCCCTGAAGCCGCGCGGCGTTTTCGATGGCCCTATAGAAGCGGTCGAGGGTTTTCAGGAAGTCGCGACGGTTGAAATACTCGCCGGTCAGGGCGTCAATGACCTTCTCTACTTCCGCCGCGATAACATTGCGCTTGGTGAATTCGGGATTGTCGAAGATGGTACGCATCAGGCGCTCGGTGAGCACGTGCTGGACGAGCATCTCTTCAACCGCCGCGCGGCTGATGTTCGGGTTCAAGGATGTCTGACATAGCTGCAAGAAGGCATCGAAAGCGATTGCGAACTTCTTGTTCTTCTGGTAACCGTCGGTGATTATCCTGAGCAGACCGCGTGCGAGTTCGGGCACATGTCCTTTGAATTCCTCGATAGCGTGATTAAACTCTTCAATATCCGGTTGCGTGTAGGCAAAGAAGCGGTTTAGCAGGTCAACAAGAGCTTTGGGATTATCGAGGTCAATCTCCATCGCGCGGTTGCGATCCTGATAGAGCACCGCGCTCTTGCTGTCTTCAAAGATGATATTATCGGTGGGGTAACCTTTGCGGATTTTATCCTGAATTTCCTTTTCGAGATCGTCGCGCGTATCCTTGGCTTCCCAATAACCGCGCCGGATGTCGAACTCGGCCTTGAGCGTACCGTCTGGGTGGATGCGCTTACCGGGCAATGCCTCTTCGGGCACGAGTTGCCATCCGTGTGTTTTCGCGGTGGTTGCGAGCAGGTTCTGGAAAGCGATGCGGAGGCCCATTTCATTCTCAACGCGAAGCTCTCCGAGACGGGTACGCTCGGTGTAATAATCTTTGATGACTTTGTGGGTCGGCTTAATCATATATCTGATTACCCCCCTTTTGTCCCCCCGTAAACGGAGGGAGAGTCTATTTCGATAGCGCTTGCCCCGAATCCTCAGGTCTTCAAGTTACACCCATCCCCGATCCTTGCAGGCTTGGGCCACGCGACTGATGGCGATCACATAGGCCGCATCCCGCATGTATAGATTCCGCTGGCGCGCAAGTTCACTCACCGCCAAATAGGCCGCCGTCATTTTTGCATCCAATTTGCACAAGACCTCATCCTTTTCCCAGTAGCAATTCATATTACTTTGCACCTGCTCGAAGTAGCTGCAGGTCACGCCGCCGGCATTGGCCAGAAAATCGGGGAGTAGAAAAATGCCGCGTTCGGCGATTACTTTGTCCGCTTCCGGCGTCGTGGGGCCGTTGGCTCCTTCCGCGATGAGCCGCACCTGCTTGCTGATTTTCCGCACATTCTCGGCGGTTACCTGATGCTCGAGTGCACAGGGCATGAGAATGTCAGCATCCTGTTCGATCCAAGCATCTCCCGGCAGAACCTCATATCCCATGTCGCGAGCCTTTTCTTTCTCGATACCCCCGAAGCGGTCTGTGATACCAAGCAGGGCGTTCAGGTCAATCCCGTCCTTCTTTCGGTAGGTGTAAGATGTCTGGTCTTTTTGGTCCCAGCACGAAACGCAAATCACCTTCCCGCCCATTCGGTGATACAGCTCGATCGCATACTGGGCGACATTTCCAAAACCTTGGATGCTTGCCGTTGTGTTTTCAGGCCGGATACCCATTTCTTTGAGCGCCTCTCGAATCGTGTAAACGACGCCATAACCCGTCGCTTCGGTGCGCCCCAAGGAGCCCCCCATACCCACGGGTTTTCCCGTAATGAAACCCGGATAGTGACCTCCGTGAATCAGTTCAAATTCATCTAACATCCACAGCATATGCTGCGCGCTGGTCATTACATCGGGAGCGGGGACATCCACGACCGGCCCCACGACCTTCGCAAGTTGCCGCACCCAACCGCGACAGATTTGCTCCTGTTCGCGCGCCGTCAAGTTATGGGGGTCACAGACGACTCCTCCCTTTCCGCCGCCCAGTGGAATATCCACCACCGAGCACTTCCAAGTCATCCACATGGCGAGAGCGCGCACCGTGTCAATGGTCTCTTGGGGGTGAAAACGAATGCCGCCTTTGCTCGGGCCGCGTGCGTCATTGTGCTGAACCCGGAATCCCCGGAAAACCTTCATGGACCCGTCATCCATACGGACGGGGATGCTGAAGTGATATTCCCGCAAGGGATTTCGCAGCAGCTCGCGGGTAGGCGTGTCCAAACCGAGAATGTCCGCCACTTTGTCGAATTGGGCTTGCGCCATCTCGAACGGATTAAATGCTTTGCGATTTACCGTAGGTTCCATCGAAGACCTTTCCTTTGTTGAGCTTACTTCCTGCCGATATTTTGTGAAAAAGATAGCAATTGTCCCCCATAATATAGTGAGCGGCAAAAAGAGAATCAACTCACCGCCTTTCTTGCCGCCGAACCGAGCACCAACCGAAAAAACCAAATCTTCAGGCTCCGGGGTCCTTTTTGGAGCTTGTCCCAAAAATATGGGAGAGGAATTCAGCAGGCGGTGGCCAAATCGACAGGTTCCGGCCGGGTTGCGCATGGCGTGGGATGGAGGGGATTGGACAGGGCAAAGTGCTTAATCCGGCTCGGCGAGACAACTGCGCTCTGATGTTTTTGAGATCCGCTGTAGAGAAAAAACGGGGCAGGATTATCTGCCCCGTCAGATTGTTGACAAAGTCCTCGCATTTTGCGGGGACTTTTATTATAATAGGGCAGGTGTTCATTGGGAGGTTTTGATGAGGTCAGGATGCTGAGGAAGCAGGGCGGCAAAGCGACGGAACTGGAGTTCGTGTCGATAGAT
>JAZDIW010000339.1:0-7340 GCA_043804575.1 bacterium | reverse complement strand
ACGAAAATAAATTCCGGAACCCACGCAAAAAGCGATGATGCTGCTGTTGAGAATCGGCGCAGAGTCCTCGCAATATAGTCCGCCGCCCGGAGATCCCGAGTTGATCCCAAAGGTGCATTTCATAAAGGTGGGTGAAGAACTAATGCAATAGACAGCGCCTCCGCTCTGCCACGCCGTGTTGTCGATGAAGGTGCAGTTGGTGAAAGTCGCGGCCGAGTTGCTGCATAACACTCCGCCTCCCTCTCCTTCGTGAGATGAATTTCCATTGATCGTGCAGTTATCAAATGTAGGCGAAGATGCGCCGCAAACTACGCCCCCACCGGATTCAGTCGCCCAATTGTCCGCTATTGTGCAATTTGTCAAGGTCACCGAACAACTCACGCACGACAAACCGCCGCCGTTTCCCAACCACCCGCTTGATGAATTGCCGACGAGCACACAGTTGGTGAAGATGGGCGCAGCCGGACCCAAGCAAGCAACGCCCCCGCCGTCACCGGCTATCGCATCTGCAGTATTGCCGCTGATCGTGCAATCGGTGAAAATAGCGGAGGAATTGTCACAAGACACTCCACCGGCGTACAGAGCTACGTTGCCGCTTATCACGCAGTTCGAGAAGGTGGGTGAGGAATCGAGACAGAACACGCCACCGCCGTCTCCCGCCCCGTTATGGAGGATGACGCAGTTTGTGAAACTTGCTATCGAACCCTCGCAATAGATCCCACCACCCCCAGAGGTAGCCGGCACACTATTCAGATCTATTGTGCAATTGACGAATGTCGGAGACGAATTGTTGGTGCAATAAACGCCACCGCCACCGCTCCCCTCTCCCCAGATCCCGTTGTCGCTGATTGAGCAACTCACAATCATTGGTGAGGCATTTTCGCAGCAGATTCCGCCACCATATTCTGCATTGCCGTGCGTGACTTTTATACCTTCTAATGTCGAACCGGCGGCCTCCCCCGAGTGGAAGTGAAATCCTCGACCATCAATGTTGCAGTCAATAATGCAGGAATCAGGACTTCCGCTCTGGGAACGCACGACAATCACTTTGCCGAGGTAATCAATGTCGCGGTTGCCAACGCCCGCGAAGGTTCCGTTCGTCAGTTCAATCGTGTCGCCGTCTGCGACGGCATTGATTGCTTCTTGAATTGTGGGAAAGTCGCCTGTGCCGTCGGGCCGGACGACATAGGTCATGGCAACGACAGGGCTCGCTAACGCCAGCACGCCGATGCAGAGAAGCGATACAGTTGCAGATTTCATCTCTGACCTCCGTCGCTTGTGATCATCGCGGGCGGGTTGAGTGGCCGACATCGGCGAAAAACATGGTCGAGCACCCACCTCGGCCACATCTTAAATATAAGATTGGATTGGGGGAATTGCAATAGGAGAAGGAGATTCCGAACCGGGGATCTCGCCCGGCATAGAATCATTTCACAAGCAGGAGTTTTCGCGTTTGGCGGAAGCCGGTTGCTTCCATCTGGCAAAGGTAAACGCCCGAGGGGAAATCCGCGGCATTCCAAATGGCGGTGTAGGATCCGGCCGGAACCGTTTCATGAACAATCGTGGCGACCTCACGGCCCAGAAGATCAAAGATCCTCACGGACACCGGCCCCGATTGCTTGACATCGTAGCGAATCACCGTCATCGGATTAAAGGGATTGGGATAGTTCGGGTGAAGTGCAAAATCCGTTGGAAGCGAAATATCGCGTCCCGAAATGGCGGAAGGAGGATAGAAATGAAATCGGGATGTGCTTTCCATGCTCGTGTCGGGGCAAAGGGAATGTGCCGTCACCCACCACTCGGCGACGACCGTATCGGGCAAGTCAAGCGCACCGACATCAATCGTGGCGCAAGTATCCGAACCTGAGTCATGCGCGAAGACAAAGTCCCCTGCGACGATATGCAGCATGTAGGTTATCGTATCCGCGGGATCCGGGTCACGAGCGGCCTGCCAACGGAAATGAACTTCTCCAAAGGGAAGCTGCAAACTGTCTGCGGGCCCTAAGAGGGCGCAGGGCGACGGCATCTCACAGAAATAGGTATGAAAACACCTGACTTGATTGGAGAAAGTACCGGCGCCATAGGAATCGAACGCCTTGACCCGCCACCAATAGGTCTGATCATCCTCGAGACTATCCCAGAGTAGATGAGTGACCATCACATCTTCCGTAACACACCCTATCGAGAAGATGGAATCGAGAGCCAAGAAAACTCGATAGAAGGCGATGCTGTCCCCCAAATCAGGGTCGGTACTCGGCGCCCAGACGAACTCCACGGACAAGCTGTCGAGTGTATCCCCATGCACGGGTGAAATCAGATCAAATGGTGATGGAGGCTCTTCGATGAAAACGCGAAAGCTCCAACCATTGGAGGGTACGCACCAAGAGATCAGGCCGAATTGATCCATCGCGTGAACTTTCCAATAGACGATGGAATCGTCCGCAACCTCGTCAAGACTGCCGCTAAAGAGCAAACCCGGTGGGAAAGCGAAAAGAGTGTCCGTAAGCATCGTGTCTTCAGACACAGCAAAGTCCGCGTCGTAGGACCATAGTAGTCTATACCGGACAAAATCGCCCGGGTCAGGATCTCGGGCGGCTCTCCAACGCAAAGTCGGTGTCGTGGTAAAAACAGTATCCCCATTCTCCGGCGAAGCAAGAGCGAAGCTGCCCGGAGGATCCGGGCGATACGTGCGAAACATGAGCGTGTCGCCGGCCCAAGTGCCGTTTGTGTTCAAATCCGAGGCGTGAACGGTCCAGTAATAGGCGTGGTCGTCCAAGAGCCCTTCGAGCGAAACCATCGTGTCGGAAAGCGCCGAGGCGACTTCCGATGCCGTGGCGAGACCGGCCAGCGTGTCGAGCCAGACTTCGTAATGAACGAAGTCGCCCGTGTCGGGATCCAGGGCCGCCCGCCAGACGAGCATCGTGTCCAAGGTGCGACAAGTATCTCCCCACGAAGGAGAAACGAGAGTGAAGGCTGCGGGCGGATGGAACCGCTGGTCATTATAGAATGCGCCAATGTCTGCCACCGTGCCGTCCGGATCCAACGGCAGGGCGGGATCCCCCGCATCAATACACGGCGAGACGGCTTGAAGATGGAAATCCGCCAAGGCCGTATCCACGAACATCGGCTTGAGAAAGATGTTAGAGTAGATGTCGCAAGAGTCACTGTTCGAGTTCACAGTGGAAAGATGCCCGATTCCGGGCGGGCCATTCGTGGGATTGGCATTGTAGAAAGCGATATTGCCACCACTGTTGCCGTAGAGATCACCGAATTTCACGGTGCAGGCTGCGCTGTTCTGAAAATAGATCCCCGAGCCGCTCGAGAAGGCAATGATGGTGCTGTTGAAGGTCGGCGATGAATTGACGCAGTAAACGCCCCCGCCGTAATAGCCGACAGAATTGCCTGAGATTGTGCAGTTTGTGAAGCGGGGAGATGAGCCGGTGCAATAGACGCCACCTCCCACGGCCGCGGCAGCGTTTCGGAAGAGAAGGCACCGCGTCAAACGAGGCCGGGAATCGAAGGTGATATAAGCGCCACCACCATAGAGATTCGCCCAGTTGTCGTGAAAAGCGCAGTTCGCAAAGATGGGCGTGGAGGCCCCGGCGCAATAGAATCCTCCCCCTCCCCAAGAGGCGGAATTTCTGCGCACGGTGCAGCTATCGAAAGTGGGCGCGGAAAAG
Organism: bacterium; assembly: GCA_043804575.1. Classification (GTDB taxonomy): domain Bacteria; phylum Electryoneota; class RPQS01; order RPQS01; family DYHQ01; genus JAZDIW01. The sequence goes on along the minus strand of JAZDIW010000339.1, from coordinate 3,660 downwards.
CTGAAATAGACTCCCCCTCCGTACTGCGCTCCGTTCGATTCAATGGTGCAATTCGTAAAGGTGCCCTGGCAGTTGTAGCATTCCATTCCACCTCCCAAGCTCGCACCGGTGTTGTCGCGGATGACGCAGTCTTCGAAAGCGGGTGAGGAGTTGCCGCAATAGAATCCACAACCATTGTTGAACCGAATGATACAGTCTTGGAAGGTGGGCGAAGCATTCCAAGCAGAGATACCCGCTCTACGGTCGGATGCAGAATTGTATTCGATGAGGCAACTGGTGAAGGTCGGAGAGCAGTATCGGCAATAGACCCCACCGCCCGAGCTCGCCGCATTTCGGCTCACCGTGCAATGGTCAAAGGCCGGCGACGAATAGTCACAATAGATGCCCCCTCCATTCCCCGTCGGCTGATTCGCCAGCTCAATCCGGCAATAGGAAAGCACACTGCCGCTGCTGCTTGCATCCTGGAAACGGAGGCCGCGCCAGCGAGTAGGATTGGCGACGGTATCGGTCGTGAAGAGAATCGAATCGCTCGCAGTGCCTTCGGCCAAGAGCGTCCCATAGATTCGGAAGGGAAAAGGACCGTCAAAGCGCAGGGTCAAGGGAGGCAGAAGACGCAGCGTGTCGCCGGAGATCACATAAAGAGTGTCCACAACATGGAAATCCCCCGGTCCCAGGGTGCCGCTTAGTGTATCCGCAAGCTGCGCGAAGGCGGCGTGAGCGCAGAGAAGCGCGAGCGCAATTGCGAGAATGGATTTCATGGCGGTGATCCCCCTTTTATTACCAACAGACAGCAAACCTGCAATGACGCAAATCATTGACCAGATAAGGATCAAAGATACCTGCCGAGAGCCCTCGGAGCTCTACCATCATCCTTCTAACGATAATATACCAATTCCATTGGGACAGAGTCAAATCCGTTTCTGCTTATCATAGCCATCTTTCGTCGCCCAAACAGTGTTTAATAAACATCTGTGGGATTTCTTAGACTAAGTGTCGAATTCCTCATCACATGCTGTCTCATAGAATACGTCCGGTACCCGTGCATCGCCGATGAAATGAACATAATATACATCGCTTTGCCAAGATCCGTGAAATATCTTAGAGAATCTGCCTTCCTATCTGAGATTGGAACACATCCCACTTCTCCCGAGAGAAAGAAGCAAGATAGAAAGACTATCGGGGTCTCACCATCTTCCGCTGCAAAATAGGGTCATTTTCCGGAGGATTCTCCCTGCAACAAGCAGACCTTTGGCACGCATGTAGGCGTAACTGCCACGACCCGGCAGAGCAAATCCCGGTTAGGCTGGTCGTTTGAGAAAAGCAATAGAAGCGGACTCTGAGACGCCGCCCAGCGAGAAACCGATTTCTCTATCGCAGAAGAAGCAATTTCCGTGTGAAGCGCTCCTCTCCTGCCTGAAGGGTGGCAAAATAGACACCACTGGGGAGATGGGCCCCGCTGCTGTCCGTGCCGTTCCAAACCATGCGATAGCGTCCCGCAGAGGGACAAGTCTCCCACAAGGTTCGCACCTCCTGCCCGAGAAGGTTCGTTATGCGCATCGCCACACGTCCGGGTGCGGCAATCGTGTAGGTAAGCACGGTTGTCGGATTGAAGGGATTCGGATAGGCGCTTTCCAAAGCGTATTCCCAAGGAATGGAGCCGGATTCCGGAGGGGGCGCCGCCAAGTTGATTCCCCCGATAACCCGGAGATTGTCAATCATCACACCCAGTTCTGCGTAAAGGGAATCGCTGACGAGCCGGAAGCGCAATCGAAGATCCCGAAGGCCTGTCCAGCGATCCAAGCAAAGAACGGTGCGCGTCCATGGGATATCAAAATCGTGCAGCCAGCCGACCGATTGCCACGGAATAGACCCTGTATCACTGGAAATCTCGACGCCCAAGCTGTCGCAGCCCGATTCCAAGTGGCCCATACGGTCAAATTCAAGGTGCGCGCTGTTCATCCCGCTGAGGTCAAGAGTCGCCGAATAGCGTGCCCACGCATTGGCGCGATCCAAATAAGTGGAGCGAAAGCCGATCACATTCGTGGAAAGGGCATAGCCGAAAGGCGCATCCGCAAGCGAGGTTGTCCATGTCGACTGCTCCCCACCAAACTCCCAATCCGCTGCCATATCTTCAAAATTCTCGAAGAAAACAACCTCTCCTTGCGGCAGAGTGATGGCAAGCGTCGTATCACGGTCCAGCCAAATCCCCATTCGATAGGCAATGTGAAGAGTGTCCTTCGCGGCGAAAAGAAGCTCATAGAGTCCTTCCGGCTTCGACAGATGGATTTCGCCCGTTGGCAGATCAACCGTGTCCGGGAATATGCTCTTAATATAGAGCATACTGGAAAGAGGCAATCCTTGTTCATCCTCTACGCGCACATGAAGGGTATACCAAGGCAAGGGAGTCAGTCGCACCTCTCGATTTTCCCGGCTGGAACGGCGCGCAAAACGCTCGGTTTTTGTCAGATACCCCTCCTTGCGAAATTCCACCGTGAAAGAATCCGCTGGAAGAAAATAGAACCGGCCGTGAACAGGATCCGCATGCCGCGGCGGAAGAAAGGCCTTCCAAGTCGACGGAAAGCGCCACTGGGCCTCGAGCGGCAAACCCGTTTGGCCGTCCTTGACATTTCCATAGACGACATGCTCATTGTTGTCGGGCGTGCGCACGCGGTCCAGAAGAAAGCGCGCACTGGGGAGAACATCCCGGATGATTTGCTCGATCACGGCACTGTCGGGTTGAATGCCTGTGGCAATCGAGCCGATTTCGTTCGTGCATTGAAGCGTGCCGAGTCCCCAGTAGAACCAATCCTGCGTATTGCCGCGGCGGTTGCCGCCCCAAGTGAACAGATAATGCGAGGCGTGGTCATAGGTGGGAATCTGCAGGGCAAAGCGCCTCCCGAAGTCGCCAATCATGCCCGAATCGGGCGGAAGTTTGCCGTTCCAATCCCAGGCAAAGATGCACCGCTCCGCATTGTCGCCGGTGCGGCTGCTGTGATAGATGACCGAGGCCACGGGTTGGATTTGCCGAGCGAAATCCCGGATGCACTGCGATTCCGGTTCCGAAAAAGGAGCCAGGCCTCGATAGTAGTCGTAGGGCTCGTTGCCGCCGGGCTGCCAAAGCGTGTCGCCCCAGGCCCAGTTGAGCTCGAAGACGCGATTCAGGTCCACGCCGCAGGAATCCCAGCCCATTCCCGGATGAATCGTGCAATTCTCCAGCGGCGGAGGGCGGTAGCCATTCTTTCGATAGGTGACATCGCGTCCATCCATTACCACGGCCAGGCCATCGGGATTCATCGAAGGCACGATGTAAATCTGCATCTGCTGAACCCAATAGCGCACATGAGGCAGATTCTGGACATAGCCATCGGTCAGTTCGTGCAGGAGAGCGTGAATGATTTCGATGCCCAACACCTCCTCGGCATGGATATGGCCGATGAAGAGCACGGCGGGTTCATCTTCGTTGATCTGCACATTATCCGAAATCTTGACGGCATAGATGGGCCAGATATGACCGTCCGTCTCACCGCGCGAGTGGCCGATCGAGTCCACCCGCACCATGCTGGGATATTGCGCTTCGAGAGCAAAAATATCGGCGACAATCTCCTCGTAGGTGTGATACCGCGGATCAAGCGTCGCCTGCGCCAAGACGGAAAGAGGGAA
>JAZDIW010000338.1:0-11015 GCA_043804575.1 bacterium | reverse complement strand
CTTGGGTTTCAGCCCCGGCCTGATGAAGCCCCAGAGCTGGAGCGCAACGAACGGCGCTGCAATCAACACAGCCAGCAGAAGCGCGATTTTGATTTGCACGATGAAACCATCACTCGGTGCCAACAGAGCCAAGGAACCCGGCACCGCGCGATGAAACGGGAGGCACAGGAAATCCTGAATCCGCGAGGCGAGCAAAAATCCGGCGACCAGAGCCACTGCGATTCCCGCCAGAGAGCGCAGCAGGCGAACGCGCAGCTCCTCCAAATGATCCCAGAAACTAAGTGAACTCTCCCGTCTCAAAGGAGACTCCTCTCCTCAATCTCCATAAAACTACACAATGGGGCTTTCATTGTCAAGTGCCTTGCGGTTGCTATTCCGTGGGAACTTCGTTAGATTAGCTCGAAAATCGTTCCAAGTCAGAGTCTCGCTATCCGCGTTTCTTCCCCATGAATCTTCTGCTTGTCGTTCCTTATCTGCCGCATGAGAAAATCCCCTATGCCGGAGGGCAGGTGGTCTATCATGAACTGCGTCATCTTTCGAAATGGCATCGGATCACTTTGATTACAGCCGCTCATCCATCCGACGGAGAAGCGGTTGAATCGTTGCGACCTTATTGCGCGGAAATCTACACGGTGCGCCAGACACGGACACTCGGCGAGAAAGTGTGGCAGATGATTCGGTCCTTGCCGCCGGCGGTGCGTCATCCCAGCGTCCTGAAACCGCGCATTCGCCGCGCCTATGACCTGACCCGCGCGATGCATCGGCTTCTGAAGACAAAATCCTTTGACATCATCCAAATAGAATTTTCGGATACGGCTCGTTTCCTGCATCGGCCTCTGCCCGCGACAAGCGTTCTCATGCCGCATGATGTCCTGGAGAAACCGGCACGGCGTCGCCTGGACTTGAGCCGGGGGCCGGCGCGCTGGCTGCGAAAAGCCGTCTATCGCTACACGCTCCGCCTCGAGGGGCGTATTGTGCGGTTTTTCGATCGTGTCATCGCCCATTCCCAATACGATGGCCGACTGCTGAAGAGGCTCTATCCGGAAATTTCCATTGAAGTCCTCCAACTCGGCCTGACCCGGCAATTCACCGGCGCCAATGATCCAAAGGGAAAAGAGCTCCTCTTCGTCGGCGCCATGAATCGCGCCGTGAATGTTCAATCCGTTCTTTTTACGGCTCAGGAGCTTTTGCCGCGCATTTGGATGGAGTTTCCCGAGGTCACCTTTACGATTGTCGGAGGGAATCCCAGCCCTGCGGTTCTCGAATTGGCCCGCAGGGATGCGCGCATCAAGGTGACCGGTTTCGTCCCCGAACTGGAACCCTACTACGCTTCGGCCTACGCGTTTGTGGCTCCACTATTCGTGGGCGGGGGAATCATCATCAAAATCGTTGAGGCCCTCTCGGCCGGTCTGCCCGTTGTAACGACTCCCGTCGGCAACGAAGGAATTGAAGCCAAACCCGAAGAGGAAATCGTGGTGGCGGCATCGGCGGATGAGCTGGCGGAAGGCTGCAAGAGGCTTCTGCGGGATGGCACCTATCGAGACCGGTTGGGAGAAAAGGGACGGCGATTCGCCGAGCAGAAATATAGCTGGGAAGCCGCAATACAGTTCCTGAATCAACAATATGAGGAGATTCTTGCTGCAAGAAGGATTGGCTGAAAAGGGTCTGTATCTCTCGAAAATGGAGGCAATGGCCTGTCCGAGCCGCTATCCGCCCGACAAAGAATCCAAAAGATAATCCCTGAAAAGTCCATAGGATGCGGATTTTCAGCTATTTGAGAGTCGGACATCGGGTCTGAGGGGAGCCATATCACGGCAGAAAAAGGTGTTGCAATTCTCGAAGTATTTTCTATATTTTCCTAAGAAGGAAATGGGTCTCTTTTGTCCTCTGATTTCGGGATGTGAAAGTACGAATTGTGATAATTGTCAAAAATCATCTCTAATGGGATTATTTGGAGGAAAATGATGATGAAACGATTGTTTTGCGCAAGTCTATTTCTGCTGCTTGCCGTTGGATCGGGATTCGGTGCGCAGCGCCGGGTGCTGTTCGAAGGCTTCTCGAACACAGGTTGAAGCTATTGTCCTGCCGCCGACCTGGTTCAGGAAACGGTTTTAAATGAGCAGGGTCCCGATATTGTGGTCATGACAAAATATCATGTCTGGTGGCCTTCATCGGGTGATCCCTACTATCTATACAATACGAGCGAAAATTCCGCCCGTGCCAACTGGTATGGTGTCCCAAGCCAAGGGGTTCCCTACCTGAAAGTAGATGGCACACTGACTTATGTAGGAGGAGGCCAGGCAGGGAACTACACGATAGTCCGCAATGCCATCAATACGCGCCGGGCAATTGCCTCGCCCTGCACGATTCGCGTGACGGCGTCCACTGTGGCTCTGCCTGCCGATACGATCTTTGTAACCGTAGAGGTGACGGCCGATGTGGACATGCACAACACGGATCAGCGTCTCTATGTGGAACTCATTCACCGATGCCATACATATGGTTCGGTTCGGTGGCATATCTTCCGGAATATGTGGCCGAACTCAAACGGCTATACCTTTCAACTGGATGCAGGCCAGACATTGACCTACCAAGTGGCCTGCACGACAAGCGCAGGGTGGGACATCAATGATCTGCGCATTATCGCCTTCGTGCAGCGGTATAACACGAAGGAGGTCTTGCAGAGCGGCTTTGCCGAAGTGGGTTACATGCCCCCACTGGTCATCAATGAGTTTATGGCCAATAATGTGAGCGCTGTACAGGATCCAGCCGGCGACTATGATGATTGGATTGAGATTTTCAATACTGGTGACACCGATGTGAGTATGCTGGGCAAGGCACTCACCAATCAATGTGCGGACCCCGACAAATGGGTTTTCCCCAACGTAACGTTGCCAGCTGGAGGCTACCTGGTGGTTTGGTGCGATAACGAGCTGGCAGAACCGGGATTGCACGCGAACTTCACCCTCGCAGAATCGGGCGACACCCTTGTGATGTATGATAACTTGGCGTCCTGCTATCTCCAGATTGACCGTATCAAATATCCGTCAGTGCACCAAGACGTCTCGTATGGCAGAGTATGCGACGGCCTGCCCCGCTGGGTGGAGTTCGAAACCTCTACTCCCGGCAGCGCGAACAGCGGTTGCGCCGACGCCGTTCAGAATCTCAGTACGCTCGTCGAAGGCAATAGCCTGTACCTGTTCTGGCAGCCGTATCATTGGGCCACCGGCTACACGATTTACCGGAACAGCGACTATCCTTTCGATCCCACGCCCGGCGATTCCATCGGAACAACGAGCGACACGAGCTTCGTGGACACGGATATTCTGCCGGTTCTGCCTTCGACGTTTTACCGTGTAAAGGCACGACTTGATTAGCCCAAGTTGACCTTCTTCGCCGCCGCGGAGAAGGGGATTTCCGCCGGACGCGCCTGCGAGGGCGCGTCCGGCACATTTCTTCCAAAAGAGAGGCACACGAAACCTCCGAATGGCGCAATGGGTCATTAGCGCTTTCGCGCGAAGATGTGGGCGAGATCGTCAATGGTTGACTGAAGCAATATCAGACTCTTAGGTCAGCCGAATACGGAACGGGTCCTTTAGGGAGCCAAATCTCACAGAGAGCCAACGGTTGAGTTCCTCTTGACATTATGGAGAGGAAACAGTATATTAATTAGGTTCAAAGGGCGTTTTCTCGTTTGATTATAACATGTTGATTATAAAAGGCATGGAGGCATATGCCATGAAAAATGCTCGGATAGGTTTGTTGACGATTCTGACGGTCAGTTTCTTACTGGGTGCGGCCATATCTTCCTCGGCTCAAGTAACCCAGGTGAACATGGCCCTGAATCTGGAAACTCAGAAGTTGTATTTGGCCGTGAGAACACATTGTGACTTTGAGGGCTACTTCGATATTGAACCCGAATCCCTCATCGTGCCTGGCTACAGCAACGAAATCATTGCCGCCGTTTGCCTGCCCGATTGCGTCTTTATGGACATGGTGGATGTGGAGCTGCAGATTGTGCCCGGATTGGAGCTCGGGCAGCTTGTCACTTTCCATGTGGACATATTCGATAACGATTTTCCGGAAGCACCCGTGGCATCGGTTGACGATGAGTTGGAAGTCCAAATGGGCTCGCTGGATGACCTCATGTTTGGGTACCGAGACCCCTGTGTTTCGCATGTCCCCAGCCAAGTCGCTCAGGACCAGATTTACTGCCTCTGGCTGTGCCATCGGACTTATATCATCCCAATCGTCTGTCCCCCGCCGATTGATGATGTCCCCATATTTCGAATTCGTCCCGGCTGTCACCAGTATATCGGGCACCCGGGTGGCCAACACTGCAATACAGACACCTGCTCGAACGATGCCGACGAGAGCGTGCTGAGCTGGCATGTGACGATTATCGACACGACGAATTGCATTGCGTTCCTGGTCATCATTTATTGCGATGCCGCACCGGGATGTGCCTGCTTGGAAGGCCCCGACTGGATCTTGCCTGTGGAGCTCGCCTCGTTCGATGCGATCCCCGGCGACGGCTATGTGGACTTGTCGTGGAGAACCGCCAGCGAGCGCGACAACAGCCATTTCGACCTGTGGCGAAGTATAAACGGACAGAATTGGACGACCATCGCGCGAATTCCGGGTCAGGGAACCACGCAGGAGACGCATCAGTATTCCTATCGGGATGTCGCCGTAGTCAACGGTGTCAACTACCAGTACGCTCTGGAATCGGTGGACATCAACGGAGAGCGTCATGTCTATGACTACATGGTGACGGCGACGCCGGACCATTTCGGGGTGCCCACATCATATGCATTGGCGCAGAATTTCCCGAATCCGTTTAATGCAACGACATCTTTTGAATTTGCTCTGCGCGAATCCGGCCCTGTGAGCCTGAAGATTCATGACTTGCTTGGCCGAGAAGTCGCCACGGTGGTCGAAGGATGGTTGGATGCCCGACGCTACCAGGTCAGTTGGAGTGCCGACGGCCTTCCGTCGGGGGTCTATCTCTATACGCTGAAAGCGGGTTCCTTCGTGCAAACTCGCAAACTGCTTCTTCTGAAGTAGTCCGATGAAGTGCCTTTTCGAGGGAAACTGACGAAGACAATTAGTTTTGGAGTACATGGCGATGAAAAGACTCGCGACTTGTTTCATTTTGTGTTTCCTGGTGTGTTTGACGCTGGGCAGTCATAGGAGTTCGGCTCAAGAATGCCCGGATTATTATGAAGTCGATGTCTACGAGAGTGTTTGCGTGATGATGTGCGGGTTCGATTATGTTGCGGTGGGCATGATTGTGCCTGACCATTCTCTTCCGCCCGTCTATGTGATTCAAAAGGGCTGCAGCCCTGCCGATACGCCTTGCGAAGATCCGACTTGCCGAGCTCCCTCCGATTATTGCTTCGATGCCCTTGTAGACATATTGCACTTTGGCCACCTTATCGGGGATACGGCGGCTTATTGGGAGGTGGAGATTTACAATTATCTCTGTCCGAACGATACCTTCTGCCTTTGCTTCACTTTTGAGCGCGTTTTGCCGGTTGAACTGACGGCGTTCGCCGCCATTGCCGGAGATGAAGAAGTCCGGTTGAATTGGACCACGGCAAGCGAGATGGAGAACGACCGCTGGATCATTGACCGGGCGACTTCCGAGAATGGGCCTTGGATCACCATTCACGAAGAACCCGGCCAGGGGACGATCAACACGGTAACGCATTACGGCTACAATGATCGCACCGTCCAGAACGGAATGACTTATTGGTACCGACTGACCGATGTCAGCGTCCTTGGAGCCCGCCACTCGCACCCGGCGGTGAACGCAACGCCGGGGAGTTTGTCCGATGGAGTCCCAAGTGAATTTGTGTTGAAACAGAACTTCCCCAATCCCTTCAATCCTACCACGACCTTCGAATTCGCTCTTCCTCAGGAAGGCTTCACGACACTGAAGGTCTTTGATCTCTTGGGCCGTGAAGTGGCCACGGTCGTGGAGGGTCAGATGGAGGCTCGTTGGTATCAGGTAACTTGGAACGCCAGCAACTTGGCTTCGGGAGTCTATTTGTACACTCTGAACACTTCAGGATTTTCAGGCACTCGTAAGCTGCTGCTCATGAAGTAAGAAAACCCTCAAGAATCTCAGCGGCCTCGCCCGGGGCAGATCCCGGGCGAGGCTTTTTCTTTGATGGAATAATCCTTGACAATTCGGGGTAGGAAAGCTATATTATAGAAATTTCAATATCCTGACATTTCCCCCGTCTCGTCGCCATGCCTTTTTCCGAGGAAGAATGAGCTCCGACCGCCTCGCCATCGGTGCAGACCATGCCGGCCACAAATTGAAGGAAATTCTCAAACCCTATCTGACGGCAAAAGGGTATTCTGTCCACGACTGCGGAACCTTCAGCGAGGAACCGGTGGATTATCCGCAGTTTGCTTTTGCCGTGGCACAGATGGTGGCCACCGGCAAGGCCGCCAAGGGCATCATCCTTGACGGTGTGGGAATCGGCTCGGCGATGGCCGCCAATAAGGTGCCGGGGATTCGCGCGGCGGCCTGTTTTGATGTCTCCATGGCACAGAGCAGCCGCGAGCATAATGATGCGAATGTGCTGACGCTGGGTGCCGGCTTCGTCGGTGAGACTCTTGCCAAGCAAATCGTAGATGCGTGGCTTGGGACGGAATGCACGGCCGAAAGGCACTTGCGTCGCGTGGCTCTGCTCGCTGAGATCGAGAAGGGAAGAATGCCCATGCAATCCCAAGCGGCAGATCGCGACACAAGCAATCTTGATCTCTCTGAGAAGGATTTCGACCGTATTGCCGAGCGAATTCGTTCCATGCTGGAACAATTCCAAGTGCCGGGAAGAGAGCTGCGCCTCCGCTACGGTGAATGCGATGTGACCTGTGACGGAAAGGACCTCCGGGCGCATCCGACCCTCGTGCGACAACTTCTCGACCTCGGCGTCTGCCGAATCGCCTGCGGTTCCGGCGGCGACAGCATTCCTCCCGACATCGCGCACTACATTGACCATACCCTGCTGCGACCGGAAGCTTCCGAGGAGCAGATCGCCAAGCTTTGTCAGGAAGCGAAGGATTTCGGCTTCGCCACGGTATGCGTCAATCCCACTTATGTGCCTCTGGCCGCGAAGCTTCTGCGAGATTCCCCGGTGAAGGTCTGCACGGTGGTCGGCTTTCCACTGGGCACGCACACGCCCGAAATCAAAGCGACCGAGACGCGGCGAGCCGTCCGCGAAGGAGCCAAAGAGATTGATATGGTCATCAATATCGGAGCGCTAAAAAGCGGCGATGATGACCTCGTTTATCGAGATATTGCCGCGGTGGTGGAGGCCTGCCGAGACGGCGGAGCCGTGTGCAAAGTCATCATCGAAGCCGCCTTGCTGACGGATGAAGAGAAGGTGCGCGCTTGCCAAGCGGCGAAGAGAGCACGAGCCGATTTCGTGAAAACTTCAACGGGATTCGGTCCGGGTGGCGCGACGCCGCATGATGTGGCACTGATGGCCGAGACCGTTCGCGGCACTTCCATCGGCGTCAAAGCGGCCGGAGGCATTCGCACTTTCGCCGATGTCAAGAAAATGTTAGAGGCGGGCGCCACGAGAATCGGGGCCAGTGCCAGCATCGAAATCATGAAGGAAGCGCGTCACTCAACGGAATCCTGAGGAATTGTCATGCGACTATTCGCTGCACTTGGCGTTCTGTGTGCCATGCTTCTTGTGTCTTTCCCCGGCACGGCGACCATACGCTTTGTGCCCGGTGATTACTCAACAATCCAAAGCGCAATTGAAACTTCGATAGATGGAGACACGGTGCTTGTCGCTGCGGGCAGCTATCCGGAGAATATCAACTTTCGCGGCAAAAACATCGTGGTGGCAAGCCATTATCTGCTGAATCAGGATCCATCGCTGATTGCGGGGACGGTCATTGACGGCGGCCATCCTATCTATCCCGATACCGGCTCGGTCGTGCTCCTGATTTCCGGCGAGGATACGAGTGCGGTCTTAATGGGCTTTACCATCACCGGCGGAACAGGTACCCCCCTCAGAGATCAGGTCAACGGACTAATTTATGTTGAAGGTGGCGGAATCCTCTGCGAAAACTCCTCCCCGACGATTCAATATAACCTTATCATCGGCAATCAAGCGACTCGCAGGCCTCCGGGAACAACGAGCGCGGGCGGAGGCGGCATCCGCACAGGTTTTGGAGAACCGCGGATTCTGAACAATGTGATTATGGGCAATGCGGGTCGCTATGGCGGCGGTGTCGTCGTCAATTATGCGAGCGCTCTGCTGCGAAATAATGTCGTTTGCCAGAACACCGGCGGACAGGATTACGGCGGGTCAGGGCTGTGGTTCTATGGTAACGGCACGCGGCGAAGCCTCGTTCAAAACAACACCATCGTCGGAAACAGTTCATCGCAAACCGGCGGTGGTATTCGTGTCTGGGACGCCTTCATCACTTGCCGCAACAATATCGTATGGGGAAACCGGGCGTCACAGGGCGCGGCGCAAATCTCCGGCACAGGTTCTCAGGTGAACGCGACCTATTGCTGTGTGCAAGGCGAATGGACTGGCGAGGGAAACCTTGGCGAATATCCGCAGTTTGCCGATACAAATGTCTGTCTCCTCATGAATTCGCCTTGTGTGAACGCCGGTGATCCCGACACCGCTTACAACGACGCCGACGGAAGCCGCAACGACATGGGTGCCTACGGCGGGCCCTTTGCGAGTCTCTTTCCTCTGTTTTCGCAGCCCGACATGACGCTGCCTCAGAGCACTGTCAATTTCGAGGGAGGTGGGCCCGGCATTCAGGTCGAAGGGACTCTGGCCATCCGCAACTACGGAAGCGGCGCGCTTTTCCTTGATAGTGTCCGCCTCGGCCCCACGGCTCAAGGCGTCGTCACTCTGACCCATCTGCCCGGACGCATCGGCCCGGTGTGGCAGGATACGCTCCGACTCGTTTGGGAAGCCAACCAAGGCCTCGCTCTTCATGACACGCTCTTTCTCTATCATAATGATCCAACAACGGCAAATCCCGCCGTCGTTGTGCTGCACGGAAACCTCGCCGGGGATTCTCCGCCGCAAAGAGTGCACGAACTTCCGACGCAGGTTTCACTCGACCAGAATTATCCCAATCCTTTCAATACGACGACGGTGATTCGTTTCTACCTGCCCACGGCGGCCCATGTGAAGCTCGAGATCTTTGATGTGCAGGGAAGACGAGTGGCAACACTGATAGATACCGTTCAATCTGCAGGCAGACATGCCACGATTTGGGAAGCCGATGAGATTGCGAGCGGGGCTTACCTTTGCCGTTTGACTGCGGAATCCTTCGCTGCTGAAATACAGATGATTCTCGTTCGTTAGGCATCCAGAGACATCTTCTGAATGAAATTGGCCGACTTGAAGAAAATAATGCGAGATTCGGATGGCGTTTGACCTGCGCGCTTATGTCTTTCTCGATTCCTTGCAGCCGCAATATGCGGCCTTCTTGGGAACCGTGGCGCAAGGTTTTTTGCCGATTGCGGGAATGGCATCGCTCTATGTCGAGATTTCTCCCGGCATCGAAATCAACCGCATCACGGACATCGCGCTGAAATCCACGCGCGTGACGCCGGGGATGCAGATTGTCGAGCGGCTTTACGGCCTTCTCGAAATTCATTCGGAATCTCAAGCGGATGTGCGGCAGGCGGGGCGCGCCATTCTCGAATCCGCCGGGCTGACCGAAGAGGATCGCCGGAAACCCCGCGTTCTCTCGAACCAAATCATACGCCGCATTGACGACCACCAGACTCAGCTCATTGACCGCATGCGCTATGGTAATATGATTATGGGAGGCCATACGCTCTATGTGATGGAAGTGGAGCCCGCCGCCTATGCCGCCTTGGCCGCCAATGAAGCAGAAAAAGCGGCGGAAATTCAAATCCTCGAAGTGCGTACCTTTGGCAGCTTCGGCCGCGTCTACTTGGGTGGCGAGGAACGCGATATTGATGTGGCCTGGCAGGCTGCCGTGAAGTCTCTGGAAGACATCACCGGGCGCGAAGGGAAACGAAGAGAATAAAAAGACTGGGAGAAGAGGATTTGGGTATGGCGGAAGCTCTGGATATATCCGCGATAAACTCGGGATGTTCTGATGGCGTTTGACCTGCGCGCCTATGTCTTTCTCGATTCCTTGCAGCCGCAATATGCGGCCTTCTTGGGAACGGTGGCGCAAGGATTCTTGCCGATTGCGGGGATGGCGTCTCTCTATGTCGAGATTTCGCCCGGCATCGAAATCAACCGCATCACGGACATTGCGCTGAAATCCACACGCGTAACGCCGGGAATGCAGATTGTCGAGCGGCTCTATGGGCTTCTTGAAATCCACTCCGAATCTCAAGCCGATGTGCGGCAGGCTGGGCGCGCCATTCTCGAAGCTGTCGAACTCACTGAAGAGGATCGCTGGAAACCGCGCATTCTCTCCAGTCAAGTAGTGCGGCACATTGACGATCACCAGGCGCAGCTCATCAACCGCATGCGCCACGGGAACATGATTCTCGGCGGTCAGACGCTCTATGTGATGGAAGTCGAGCCCGCCGCCTATGCCGCCTTAGCCGCCAATGAGGCGGAAAAGGCCGCCGAAATCAATATCCTCGAAGTTCGCGCCTTCGGAAGTTTTGGGCGCGTCTATTTGGGGGGCGAGGAGCGGGATATTGATGTGGCGTGGCGAGTGGCGGAGCAGACCATCGAGGGAATCAGCGGAAGAGAGAAGCGTCCGTAAATCGAAGACTATTGTTTCGCAAATTGACTACTGTTTAATAGAAAAACTTTCGAGGAGATTCGAGAGATGGCAGAAGCCCTGGGTATGATTGAAACGCGCAGCTATCCGGCGATGGTGGAAGCTGCCGCTGCGATGGTCAAAGCGGCCAAAGTGGAACTCGTGCACTACGAGAAAACCGGCGGCGGGTATGTGACGGCAATCATCCGTGGGGATGTGGCCGCCGTGAAAGCGGCGTGCGATGCCGGCCGCGCCAATGC
>JAZDIW010000337.1:0-8582 GCA_043804575.1 bacterium | reverse complement strand
TCACCATTGACGAAGACAATTCGCCCGTCATCTTGCACGACCCGAAAGATGATGGAATGCCGGGCTATGTGCTCTTCGTCGCGGGAGTCCTCGATGAGCTCCCGGCAGTCACAACCTATCTCTTCTGGCGAGCCTTGGGAGCAAGTCTTTATGACTCCATGCAAATGAACGCCACCGGAAATCCCAACGAATATGCCGTCACACTGAGCCTATCCGATGTCGGAACCTACGAATATTACCTCAAAGCCATCGATGTCGGACTGCAAATCTCGACCACGGGTGTCTATGACTTTCAGCTCTATTCTTTCTGCGAAACCGTGATTGCTTATGATGACGGCAGTGCGGATCGCTTCAACTGGGGCGGCGCGGAAGAATTCCGATGGGCGGTGCGCTTCACGCCGGAAGAAGTCCCCTTCAGCCTCTGCGGTGCGCAAGTGGCTATCTCCCGCATCAAACCGGATTCGGCTCACACACCGTTTATCATTGAGGTCTACAACGAAAGCGGCGGCTGGCCGGGCAGCTTGCTCTTCAGCGATACGACCGGTTCGATCGGCAATGTCGTGGGAGGATTGCCGCCGGGACAGACGCACTGGGCGGATGTGGTCATTCGCAATGTCTCCGGCGAGCCCCTCGTGCTCTATAGCGACTTCTTCATCGCCGTCGGCAACCCGGACACGCTCTTCTATGAGGCCTTCGCTCGCGACACGACCAGCGCCAATAGCGGCCGCAGCTTCCTCTACGACGGCTGCGAATTGCAATGGTACAATGAAAACGACGCCTGGGAAAACTGCAGGCCCGGCAATCGGATGATTCGCGCCCTCGGTTACTATCAGACGCCGCCTACGGTTGTCGTCTATCGCGCGGGCGATGATGCCGAGCTGCACTGGACTTCGACCGGCGCGCCCTATTATCGCATTTACAGCGACACGACTCCCTTCGGCAGCTACTCGACGCTCGAAGGTTCGACTTCGGATACGCTCTTCCTCGATACCGACGCAATTTCCAACGGCACGATGATGTTCTACCGCGTACTCTCGTCCACGCTGCCGTAGACAGAGTGAAGTGAGAGACTGCCGCACCAGATAAAAAGGCGGCGGGAGAAAGGGACAGCGCAAGTTTTCATGGCGCGCCCCTTCATCCTGCCGCCTTCTGCTTTAGGAAAAATCAGGCCCTTCAAGGCTTGCGTTTGGTGAGCCGCGCAAGAGCTCGCATGAACCGAAGCCCCTTCGCCGCCAGGCCGTCCTCCCGGATTTTCGGGACGCCCTTGACATCCTGCATTTCCCCGCCCATCTCGACATCAAATGAAGATGACTTGCGGATCGCGACGACTTGAGACGGGAAGATGCTGCGATGGCCTGTCATGAGAAAACTGATGACACAGGCCACGGTGGCGTAGGTGGCAATCTTCGAACCGAACAGCTCCACACTCATGATGCTCGCTGCAATGGGTGTGTTGGCTGAACCGGCGAGAAGACAGACCAGACCGATTCCTGCAAAGGTTGGCGGATCCAGACCGACAATGTTGGCAAAGGCGGCTCCTGCCGTGGAGCCGATGAAAAAGATGGGGGTGACAATTCCACCGCTCCCACCGAATCCCAGCGTCGTCCCCGTAAAAAGAGCTTTGAGTGGCAAGGGGAGCTTCATCGCGGAACCTATACGACCCAGCCGCCTCACGATCTCGATGGTCACGACGGAACATAATCCGAACACCATGCCTGCAAGAACAACCTTGATGAAAAAGGCTTCCGTGAAGACGGGAACCACGGCAATGGAATGCGCGAAGTAGGTGATCCCGAGGGCACGGGATACCTGAAACGCCGTGACTCCGGAAATGAAGGATGGCAGCAATACCTCGTAAAGAATACTGCCGGCAAACAGGACCTCAACCCCAAAAATCGCACCGGCAATCGGCGTTCCGAAGACGGAGGCAAATCCTGCGCTGATTCCGCAAATGACCAGCTTTTTCCGGTCGTGATCATTGAACCCAAAGAGGCCGGCAACCGAGGAGGAAAGACCCGCTCCGATCTGCGCGCACGGACCCTCCTTTCCCGCAGACCCTCCGGCGGCAATCGTCAGAACGGTTGCGACCAATTTCACCGGAACGACCAAGATATTGATGCGTCCTGATCTCTTGTGCACCGCTTCGATGACCTTCTCCGTTCCGTGTCCCTCCGCATCGGGAGCCAGCCATCGAACCAGAAGCGCGCTCATCGCCATGGCCAAAGGCAAAAGCAGATAGTAGTAAGGAATGCCCGAAGCGAAATCAATAGCCGCCTCGAGCGCTTTGAGAAATCCCGCCGTGGAGCAGCCGACGATGAGTCCAATCAGTGTGGCCAAAAGCACCCACTTGATGACGCTAAAAGCGAGGATGGACTCTTCTTTGAGAACCTCTTTCATTCTCTCCGAATCGGCAACTTCCGGAAGAAGTTTTTTCAATTCGGCAGGGTTCGTCAGCTTCTTCAGATCTTTTGCCGCAGTTTTCGCTCTCTGCGTTGGATCAAATTTGGAGTGTTTCTCCCTTTCCACCGGAACTTACCCTTCGGCCAAGCCTATGGCTAACTGAACATCTGCGATGATTCGACTGAGTGCCAGAGATATTCCCTTGAAACGGCAAAAGCCACCGCACCTGCGAAAAGCATGATGGCCTTCTCGGATTGAATGTCTCTCACGGGCTCCACAGCCTATATCCCGGAGTCTCTGGGCAATACACGATTGCAGTCCCCAAAGGATTACTACTGGGGCTGTAGTGCCCGGACAACGAGAATCGGACACGGGACACAACAGACGACCGGCTCCGCGACGGATCCGAATACGAAACGCCGCCACCCACTTCAACCGTGTGTTGAAATCACAGTCAATTCGACCGCACACTCCGTGGCGATTCGCACGATGGGATCCGCCGGGTCACTGGCCCGCAAAATCACCTCGACACGAAGCGCTTCAAGGGATATTTTACTCAGGTCGGCCGGACACAGAATCCGCCTGAGGCGTAACATTATGTCTTCCTTCCCAAGTCACACTGCGGGGTGGTTGGACCGGGATGTTTTCCGTGTTTCTCATGTGCAGGGTTCGGATGGGGAAGGGAATTTCGATCCCTTCAGCGCGGAACCGCTCCTGCAGTTTCTTGACGAACTCGTGCTTGATTAGGTATTGGTCGACATATTCTCGACAACGCAGGATGACGGTGAAATTAATGCTGAAGTCTCCGAAGGTGTGATACCGAATGAAGGGCTCGAAATCGGGGATTCCTCCCTTGACCGAATGCATCACATCCCGCGCAACTTCCTTGGTCACTTCTTCCACATGGGACAGGTTGCTGTCATAGCTTACCCCCACCTGAATCAGAACGGCCATCTCAGGCTCGGGCTGCTGGTAGTTGGTCACAATCGCGTTGGCGAGCTTCGCATTGGGAACGATAATGAGATTGTTAGGGAGCGCGCGAATCGTTGTGTTGCGCCAGGCGACATCCGCCACATAGCCCTCCTCACCCGAATCCAGTTTCACATAATCGCCAATCGTGACCTTCTTGGCCGCAATCAAATGCACACCGGCAAACAGGTTGGAGAGAGTATCTTGCAGGGCCAGCGCCACGGCCAAGCCGCCGACACCCAAGGCGGTCAGCAGAGGCGTGATCGAAATCCCGACCGTATGCAAGGCGACAAGAAGTCCGACAATCCAGACGATGAGCTTCGCTAAATTGCGAAGGATGGAGACGGACTTGTCTGTTCCCAATGCTTTTCGCGCGTAGTGCTCGGAGAATCCACCGGCGATGCGAGCTCCGACCACCGTGACCGAGGCAATCAGCACGACCACCAGTGCTTTGCTCAGTGGATGGTAGATGGTCGGCTGAAGGGAAAGGGCGCGCATGGCCAGAAAGGCACCGGCCACGGCAAACCACAAGGCCGGGACGCCGCGCAACGAACCGATGAGGATGTCATCCCCCTCCCAGCGAGTACGCTGTGCGATGTGTCGCAGTCGTGCCAGGGCAATCAGTTCGAAAACGCGACCGGCCAAATATCCGCCGACAACGGCGATCGCCGCGTAGATAAGAGTACGTAGTAGCTCAGAGTCCATCGTCATCATCGGAGTGAAAGAAATAAGAGAATTCGTCATTCCCTAAGAGCCATAGTGCGCTTGTTCCGGATGCATGTTTGCAGGGTCCTCCTTGGGCGGCATGAACATTCGTTCATCTGCCCCGGGTGCGGCGAACGGAATCTCATCCAGTCCCGCAGGGTAATAGACGGGGACAAAGTCGTCCTTGCGCCGGAAGTCCTCCAGACTTACCGCAAAGGCCGCACGGAGAAATCCATCCACCCATCGGTGAACATTCGTGCGCTGAATTCCGCGCTGCATTCGCCTCATTCGTCGGCGCCGATCCTCCAGGTCCATGTTGAAGGCATGATGAATCGCGGCCGCCATCCCGCGAATGTCAAAGGGATTGACCACGAGGGCGTCTCGATGAAGCTGTGCCGCGGCGCCGGCAAACTCGCTTAGAATCAGCACGCCCTGACCGTCCAGTTGACTTGCGCAGTATTCCTTTGCAATCAGATTCATTCCGTCCTTCAGCGGGGTGACCAACGCGATATCGGCGCTTCGGTAGTAGGCGGAAAGCTCCCAATCGCTGAGTGACCGGAACATATAATGAACCGGCGTCCAGCCGGGCTGGGTAAAGCGGCCGTTAATGGATGCGATTAACCTCTCGATTTCATCTTTTAATTGCCGATAGCGGCTCACATCCAGCCGGCTGGGCACAACGACTTGGAGAAGATCTATGCGGCGCCGAAGTTCGGGATATTCCTCCAGCGCCACTCCGAAGGCGGTGATTCGCTGTGGAATTCCTTTTGTCCAGTCCAAGCGATCCAAGCCAAGAATCAATTGGGCGCCGTGGAGTGACTCTCGGATTCTGCGGCAGAAAGAGACTACAGACTCGTTCGCCGCCCTTTGGACAAAGTTCTTATGGTCAATGCCGATAGAGAAAGTACCCACACGAAGCTCGCGCTCCGAAGTGCGGAGAATGTACATGGACCCGCCACTCTCCACGCGCGCGCCGGGAACCAGCATCCGCACGCAGCGAAGGAAGTTCGTCGTATCCCGCATGGTCTGGAAGCCAATCAAATCATACTGGAGAAGTCCTCGCAGGAGCTCCCGGCGCCACGGCAACTTCAAAAATCCGTCCACCGGCGGGAAGGGAATGTGCAGAAAGAATCCGAGACGGTTGGCGACACCCATTTCCCGCAACATGGCCCCCGTCAGAATCAGGTGGTAGTCGTGAACCCAGATGTAGTCATCCGGCTGAACTTGCCGGGCGATGACCTCAGCGAACTTCCGGTTCACTTGCTGATAGACGGGCCAGTAGGCGGGATCGAAATTGCACAGGGAAATAAAATCGTGAAAAAGAAACCAGAGCACCTCATTGGAAAAGCCGTAGTAGTAGGCACGAATCTCCTCCTCGGTCAGGCCAACCGAGCACAAGGTATATCCCGAGCCACGACTTCCCTCCGCCAAGACTTGCGCCTCATCGATCGCTTCGGAAGCCCCAAGCCATCCTATCCAGAGTCCGCCGCGATTTCGCAGCACCGGACTTAAGGCAGTAACCAAGCCTCCCGTTCCCGGCACAACCTTCGGGTGCCCTTCGGCATCGGACTCGATCGCTATCGGCAGGCGATTGGAAACGACGACAAGCCGACCCTGACGCTCACTCATGAATCCTCCCTCCTATCCTTTGACCACTCTGCACCAGGCACGCAGAAACTCCAGCACCGCGCGGGGGTCGTCCAAAAAGCCTTGTGCGGCTGTCGGGGCGTCATCGTTGCCGACTCGAATGCCGTATCCCCATCCGCGAATGGCGCGAAAAACATCCTCGTCGGTTTCATCGTCTCCCAAATAGACCGGGAAGGCAAATCGTGGAAGCTTCTTCAGCACATCCAAGACGGCCGTCCCTTTGTTCCTTCCGGGGGCTCGCAACTCGATTCCACCATTGAATCTCCTGAGGGAGAGATTGAAACTATGAGCGATGCGTATCCATTCCCTTTCAATGTTCGCAGGAATCTTGGAGCTATCCGGAATGGGGCGTGTGTGAAAAGCCACACTGGCACTCTTCACCTCCACCAGAGCGCCATAGCCGCGACAAGCGGCCAGGGTCTGCGCGAGCCGCAGGCCGCCGCGCTGCTTGAGCTCGGGAAGATACATTTGAACCGGAAGAAAGGGTTTCTTCATCTCGTGGCCATGGACTCCGATGATGGGGACATTCAGGTCTCCTAACAATTCAAGGATCTCGGAGACCGGCCTGCCGGAGACAATGCACAGATGGGTGTCCAGAGTGTCCCGAATTCGTTCGAGCAATTCCCGCGCTCCGGGCAGGGGAGTCGCCTGCATTCGCTCCGCATGGAAAGGTGCCAGCGTTCCGTCGTAATCCAATCCAAGAAAACGACAATCCGCCGATTCCACTCGTTGCCAGAAATCGGGAATTCCCCGAATCTCCAGCCCGGACTCCGTATTCGATTCGACCCTCATAGTTCGATTCTCTCCTGCGCTCCGCGCAGAAGGGCAATCATCATGGTCAGATAGTCACGCAGATGGCGAGTGATTAGAAAGTTCTCGAGAACAAACCGGTGGCCTTTCGCACCCATCTCCAGCATCTTCTCGCGGTTGTCGAGAAGGTACCGGATTCGCAAGGCGGCCCCTTCGGAGGAATTCACCAGAAATCCCGTGTGATGGTTGATGACTTGAAGTTCAATTCCACCCGTCCTCCCGCCAATCACGGGCTTGCGCTTCCAGAGAGCCTCGGTCACGGTCAAGCCGAATCCCTCGCGCGTGGATTTCTGCAAGACGATATCCGCCGCCCGCTGAAGCGCGTTGATGGTTCGATGCGCATCCGAGGGAAGAACCAGCACGCCGATATTTCGATCCCCCTGCGCGGCATCGTGAACCTCCCGAAGGACCGATTCTCCTTCGGGATCATCGGTTGCGCTGCCGCCAGCGAGCACCAGCTGAAGCGAGGGGACGTATTTCTTCACGAGGCGGTAGGCGGCAATGACCCCAATCGGATCCTTGAAGCGGTCAAAACGGGATACTTGCAGCAGCAAGGGCCGGTACAAATCCACCCCGAACTGAGCGCACAGTGTGTCCACTTCCGCCTCTTCCAGAGGGATGTTCTTCTCACTTAGGGGATCAATACTCGGCGGAATCAGGTATTGCAGATGAGGCAAGGGCTGAGCGAAGGTGGCCAGTGACCAGATACTCGCATCGTAAGCGGCCACATGTTTTCGCACATATCTCCACACGGAGCGATGGGGATTGCTTACATCAATATGACATCTCCAGATCCACTTACCGCGTCGTTTCGAGACATGGTGCAGAAGGGCGGCGGGTTGAGGGTCATGGATGAAAACGACATCCGCCTCCACCAACTTCGAGTGCAAGGCCGCGGCATTCTGCTGATTGACCGCCTCATATTCTTCGATGTCCTTGGGCGACAAATCCACGGGATTCCCCTGCAGGCCGTTGTGGATGTTCTTCGTGCACTCGAAGAAACGCTCACTGCCCTGAATCACTTCCCAGCTTGCATCGATGCCCAACTCGGTCATCAGGGGGACCAATCGCTCGAGGATTTCGGCGACTCCGCCGCCTTGCCGCGTGGAATTGACATGAATCACCCGCGTGCCGGCAAGGGAGCGGGCAAGTTGATGCAGGTGGTCAATTACATCATTGCCGACGACGGCGGCATAATCACTGAGTTTGGGTTTGGGGGGGCTCACTCTTCTCAAGATACCTCTGTAAAACCTCAGAAATGCGATGACGAAGATCCGATAGGGAACCGAAGTAGGGATCCACGGCGGCCAGCCATTCCATGAGTTGTTGATGTTGACTATTGAACCGCGCAAGCCATGCCCGAAAATCGTCGATCCCCATGGGTTCCCGCCGTCTTGCTTCAATGAAATGATAGAACACGCTCCCCAAAGAAAGATAGGGAAAGACACTGCAGAGCTCTTCCACATCCTTAATCCGGCGATGAGTATCGAAGACGACGATCTGTGCCTTGACGAAAGTGAAGGGCTGTTCCGCCTGAGCCCAGCTCAGATAATCATTTTTTGCCAGCCGTTGTTCGATGATGTCCACCAGTTCCGCGCGCAGATCTTCGAGGTGCCTGTAGTCCGTCGGATCCAAAACACCCAACTGTTCAGACAACACATGATCATGCAGCGCATGCCGGACCCAGGAGGCGAAATCATTTTGAAACTCCGGCTCGTCGAACTGCGGGCGCAGACGGCCTCCCCAGAAATGCTGATAGATACTGTCCAGCTCTACGGCCTGAAGATGCATCGAAAGCTCGCGCAGGCTGCGTGCATGTCGGCCTGCAGAAATAGCAACCATGGAACAGTCCTTGACCGCAAAGGGCTTCTGCCCCGAGAGGGCTGCGCCGCTATTTTTCTTCGAAACCATTGTATCACCACGGAATTTCTGTCTGATAGGCCGCTATGACTCTTTCACCTCGGAGGGATTCTTGCCTCCCCGCAGGAATGTTTTCCTGCACCGCTTCGAACGGGCCAACGGAGCAATCGAAAGAACCGGTTCGATGTCCG
>JAZDIW010000336.1:0-4309 GCA_043804575.1 bacterium | reverse complement strand
ATTTAGGAGTCGCGCCAAGTTCAAGCATGAGTGTCGCTCGGCATGGTGTTTTGAAATTCACTTTAAATTCATTATTTACTTGCATTTAGCGAGTATATTTTGTATATTAAGGCTGGCAAGAGGGGTATGACTTTGGCCAAGGAAGAGAAGAACCTCCTTCGCCAGAGATGTATGTCAAAACGATGTCCAGATATTGAATGTGTGTTTATGTTGAGGAGAAGAGAAGATGAAAAGAGTACTGCAATGGATGTTTTTAATCGGCCTGTTGGCCGCTTTCAGCCATTCGTATGCGTCAATCGGTCCAAGCTCCGGAATGCCGTCATCGGGTCAGATGGGCAAGGGTTCCTCGCTCGATGAGGTTTGCACGATTGACTACATTGGTCTTGTCAACGGCGGTGGAAATCCCGGGACGGTCTATTGGCCGAGCGGCGCGCTGAGTTCCCCGATGGGAATGCTTCAGTTCACGAATAGCTGTACACCCGACGAAATCCTGTACACCTACTGTTTGGATATTTCGCATTGGCTCTATCAGGATCCGTATTGCGTCGAGATGGCCGACGAGGTCATTGATCCGCTTTATCCCGAGCAATTTCCGGCCATAGGATACATCATGACCTGGTATCCTTCGGCTTCGGTCTTCGAGGATGATGCCATGCAAATGGCGCTATGGAAGCTGAGCCCGGAGAGGAATTCAAGCAGCCCCAACTACGGTGTGCCGTTCTATCATACTGACGCAGGAAGAGGGTACCCGAGTCTCGATGATCTTCCGGCGTATCCGTATGTGAATACCCTCTATCATACTGATTCACTGCTGAACGATGCGGGCAATGACGAAGTGCTCGATGCGTTGGGAGTCACGGACGGGATTGCCAAGAATGTGATTCTGGCGGGAGATCAGCTCTTAACGAATGCAACCTTTGAAGTCGTCGGCGCAGATGCGATTCTAAGTGTGGAGGTTCAGCTCGTTCGCGGACCCAAGGCACTCAGCGTCGGCAATCTTTCTCTCGGCGGCGTCAAGCTGCTCATTTCCACGGACGGCGGAATACTGAGCGCGGCGGAAGCCTTCACGGATCTGACGGGACAAGCCGAGTTCACCGTTACGCAGCCGCTTGGCTCGCCGGCCATAACCGTTCAGGTGTGCAGCCGCGGTCTCTGGCCGAAGGGCGTTGTGCCTTGTGAAGGCATTGTGTCCCAGCATTTGGTGGTCAGCAGCCCGACATTGGGAGCGGTGGATTCCGTTTGCGTCACCGGAACCTTTGATTGGCCGCTTCCCGCTGAACTTACTTCCTTTGAAGCTAGAGCAAGCGGCAATGGCATCGTGCTGACATGGCGGTCGGCCTCGGAAAGCGATGTAAGTTATTGGGAAATTGAGCGCCGCACGGCGGGTTCATCCGCCTACGCCGGATTGGCCCAGGTTTCTGCAGCAAATACTCCCAGTGGTCATACCTACACCTATGCCGACCTCTCTGTCCAACATGGAATGGTGTACGAGTACCGCCTTGTGGATGTGGACATCAACGGAGTTCGCACCGTGCACGACGATGTAGTCCGTTCGGCCAGCATAAGCACTTCCGGAGGTGCTCTCCTCTCGGAGTATCGCCTGGCGGACAACTATCCCAATCCTTTTAATCCCGAGACGCATATTGCTTTTACGCTGCCGCAGGCAGACGAAGTCTCCTTGAAAGTCTTTGACATCACGGGCAAAGTCGTTGCGACACTCGTCGAAGGTTCGTTGGCGGCTGGAGAACATCGTGCCACATTCCGGGGGGACAATCTGGCTTCGGGACTCTACTTCTATACACTGACGGCGGGCTCGTTCTCACAGACGAAGAAGATGATTCTAATGAAATAGTCCCTGGCATCACCCATCATGAGGGTCGGCATTTAATGAAGTGCTGACCCTTTCTTTTTCACTCCGAGCCTGACTTGGTGATGATGTCCTCTACACTTCTCGCAGGGATCCATCCGCGCTGACCTGTCGCGTTGACACACAAGAGCCAGCCGCTCTCCTCGGTTTCTACATGCAAAATCTCACCCGACGAGACCGTCAATTCCGATGCGTCATAATCGCGCAGCACGGTCGCCCGCGCTTCTGCGATTCGCAAATAGGACTCCGGCACCCACCCGCTCTTGCCTTCTGCACTCGTGCACCAGAGCCAGCCGGGCCACTCGTCGTCGCGCCGCCCGCAGGTGAGGAGCTCGCCTCTTTTTGCTCTCAATGTGTCCGCGTAGGTTGCTATATGCGCCGTCACGACGCGGACCTTTCGGATGGTGGAATTTTCGCGCGGCATCGTCGTTACTTTGTTCGCAAATAACCCGCTTTCCACAATCCTATTCCGCCCACTATGGAAACGATATACCACAGCGTAGCAGGCAGGAATTTCAACAGGACGGTGTAGCCAATTCCCAGAGTCAATCCAATCACCAGTGCCATACCCCAAATCCAGCCGAGAAGTGCCGAGGAAATCCGCGCGGACTTCGGAGTAATTTGGCCGTGCGCGCGCGACCATTGCCGCACAGGGCTCCATGCACCTACGGGTTTCGTCCGGCGGAAGAATTCGGCTAAAGCGGACATCGGTGCAGGCGGCGTCGCCAATGTCACCACTATCCACACGACAGCCGAGCCGAAAGTGATGATCAGGAGGCGCGCACCGAAACTCAGCGGCACGGGAAGCAATGCCAAGGTAAGCACGCTGGATACCACCATCGCGCTGATTTCGCTCCACGCATTGATGCGCCACCAAAACCAGCGCAGCACATAGACGGGGCCCGTGCCGGCTCCAAAGGCAATAATGAACTTGAAGGCCTCGGTGACGCTCGTGGTGAGGTAGGCCGCAAGCGCCCCACAGGCGAGTACTATCACGGTGGCCGCTTTGCTGATCCAGAGGTAGTGTTTCTCCGTGCGGTCTTTATTCAAAAATGCGCGGTAGAAATCATGAACCAAATAGCTGGCACCCCAGTTGAGCTGCGTCGAAATCGTACTCATGAAGGCGGCCAGAAGCGAAGCAAGCAATAGCCCCTTCAGGCCAAACGGCAAGATTTCCATCATGAGCTGAGGGTAGGCCATTTCGGGATCGCGAATCTCAGGATAAATTAAGATTGAGCACAGCGCGACCAGCACCCACGGCCAAGTGCGAAAGGCGAGGTTTGTCAAGCTGTACCAGAGCGTCGCCAAGAGTGCGTGCTGCTCATTTTTGCAGGAATTTTGCCGCTGGATGACTTTGCCGCCGCCATCCGAATTGACATTCGCCCACCAGGTGACGGCGATGTAGGTCATGAAACCGATGAACGCCGGCGTCCAGAAGTCGGCGGAGAAAATACTTCCGGCTCCATGAGAGGGTGCCATCTGCAGCAAATCAGGCTTCGCAACCGAATTTGCGAGGTGGTGGTGCAGCGCTTTCAGCCCGCCGACCTCTTGCACGGCATAGATGGCAAAGATAATCGCGCCGCCCTGAGCGATGACATATTGCACGAGGTCGGTCAGCACCACGCCCCACATGCCGCTCAGGAGAGTGTAGAAAAAAGTCAAACCCGCGAAGAACCAGATGGAGTCAAGTTTTTCCCAACCCAGCGCGGCAGAGTTGATTTTTGCCATCGCCAAAATCACCCAACCCATCGCAATGACATTGATGGGCAGGGCGAGCCATAGCGCGCGAAATCCTCGCAAGAGCTTCGCCTCGGTGCCTGAGCCGTAGCGAAGCTGCGTCAGCTCAATGTCCGTCAGCACTTTCGAGCGCCGCCACAGAGGCGCAAGAAAGAAGGTGGAAAAGAGCGAGCCGATTCCGAAACACCACCACTGCCAGTTTTCGTAGATGCCCATCGTGCGCACGAGCTTGGTGATATAGAGCGGCGTGTCGCACGAAAAGCTCGTCGCCACCATCGAGGTTCCGGCAATCCACCAGGGCAGCGCGCGCCCGGCAAGAAAATATTCTTCGGTCGAGCGATGAGCGCGCCGCGTCATGATGATGCCGACCGTGAGGCTCAGCACATTGTAGGCGATGATAATCGTCCAGTCAATCGACGCAAGCATGCCCATAAAGATAGCATATTTTCAGCGAACCGCAAGTCACCTCGGTTTCGCCTGAAAGGGCGCTTTTGCCGAGAATTTTCCTTGCATTTCATAGAAGGATATGCTATATTGTTTTTTCGATACAACCATGCGAAAGAAGCTCTGCGGTGTCGAGTGTTTGCCGCCGACCCATGACCTTGGGCAGGTCGCAGACCTGCCCCTACAAAACTCGCCGTGGTGGGTGCGTCGCTCGCCCGCGAGTTCTGTCCGTATTTTTTGGGGACATGATTTCAAAAATAG
>JAZDIW010000335.1:0-3411 GCA_043804575.1 bacterium | reverse complement strand
CTCCAGGTCGCGGATCTGGTCTCGGATCTTGGCGGCTTCCTCGTACGCCTCCACCTCAACAGCTTCCTTGAGTCTTTGATTCAAATACGATATGAGTTCAATATTGGAGCGATTCACGGGCTCCCCCACAATGCCGGCTCCCGTCATGACCTCCTCCGCAACGGAAATCGGCGCCTTGGTCTTGAGGGCAAGAGCAATCGCATCCGAAGGCCGGGCATCAATCGCTTTGCTCTCCCCCTTCAGATTTTTCAGATGGACGACCGCGAAGAAGGTGTTCTCACGCAGTTGCGTGATATCCGTCGCAAGAATGCGAACCCCTCCCGCACTCAGAATGGCGTTGAAAAGGTCATAGGTGAGCGGCCTGGAATACTCGAGACCCTGCAGAAGCAGCGATATGGCCTGAGCTTCCGCCGCACCAATGAAAATCGGCAACCAGCGTTCACCGTTCTTTTCCTTCAGGATCACAACATAGCCTTGATATGGTGGGCAAACCGAAATCCCAATCACATCCACAGGTATCACAGCCGTCCTCCTTCTTGGCTGGGCATGCAATCGAGTCCTTTCCCTGCGACCTTCGCTGGATAGCCCCCAACACCTGGTCAAATTCCTTACTCAATATACGAATTTGAATACCAAGGGTCAAGCCCAAGTGAAATGTATCAGAAAATCCCCTACTTGGCTGTCGCTTGCAGCCACTGGAGAATCCTTTGGCCAAGGCCCGGCTCAACATCAAACATGAAAGTCCCATGTCCGGCGATTTCAAAGAGTTGCTGTTGGGTTGCCCCCTTCGCGACGGTGGCCAGCTTTCGAATCGAGTCGCTCGAATAGTCATCATCGCGAGACGCAATCAGAAATATCGGACGATTCCCGTAGAGCAAAATCGCATCTTCGGTTGTCAAGCCCCGATATTCCAGCCCGGGTGACAGCAGGACAATACTCCGAATCGCCGTATCGGCCGCCGCATATCTCAGCGCGAGATTGGCCCCGATACTCGCACCGACCAGGGAGATACGACCTCCATCCACGCTCTCCTCCTTGCGAAGAAACCCAACGGCGGCGTGAACATCTTCCGCCATGGCCGCGAATTCGGCGTTGGCAAATTCCTTCACATCGAGGATTCGATCGCCACAGCGCACGCTTTGGCCGTGCCCGCGCAGATCCACGGTCAATACGGAAAATCCCGCCTGAACGGCCTCGCGCGCAAAAGCATCCCAATCGCTTCGCTTGTGCCGAAGCATATGGAGCAAAACAAGCCCCGGCGACTTTCCACTCCCCTCGTAAGGATAGAAGGTCCCATATATCGTAGCGCTGTCCTTCGTTACAAAAGTGATCTCCCGGGGTGCGGCAAGAAGAAGGTCACTGAAGAAGAGACTCCCACAGAGGAGGGCAACAAGATCGACTCGCATAATCTTTCCCCTATATTCGCTGCCGCCGAGCTCTCTCCCGCTTCTTAAATGGCTCCCAATCGCCTACCGATTTCGCAGCTCGCTCTTCAATATCTTGCCGCCCGGAGCCCGAGGAAATTCCTTGTAGAATCGAATCATTCGAGGACACTTATAGGCGGCGATTCGTTCCCGACAGTATTCGATGATGTCTCCCGAGCTTAGGTCCGCGCCGTCTTTCAGGATGATGCACGCCTTAATCTCCTCCCCCACGACCGGATCCGAGACCCCCACGACGGCGACCTCTTGAATATGAGGCAGTTGCTCAAGGACTTCTTCGATTTCGCGCGGATAGATCTTGAATCCGCTCTTGAGAATCATGTCATCCTTGCGGTCCACCAGATAGAGATTTCCCTCAATGTCTATCTTGCCCAAATCCCCCGTATGGAGCCAACCGCCGCGCAGCGCCTGAGCACTCAAGTCGGGACGGCCGCGATAGCCCTGCATGACTGTTTCTCCCCGAATGAGAATCTCTCCGACATTTCCGACAGGCAACTCCTCGTCATTCTCGCTCACAATTCGCAGGTCAATTCCGCGAATGGCCGACCCCACCGAACCCGTGAAGCCCGTATCCGCCATCGTATTCAGACAAACCATCGAACTCGTCTCGGAAAGCCCATATCCTTCCATGAGGATATGCCCACATTGTTCCTCAAACTGGAGGGCAAGCGGCTGAGAAAGCTTGGCACCGCCGCAGATGCAATAGCGCAGCAGCCCCGTCTCGTATTTGGGAGCCGAGGGAAATCCCGAAATCAGGCTGTACATCGTGGGCACACCGAGAAAGCAGGTGATTTGCTCCTCCTGAAGGGCTCGCAGCACATCGCCCGGATGAAAGCGCGAGTGAATCACGAGTTCCGCGGAGCTGACGAAGGCGAGATTCATCAGCATCCCCTGACCCAGCGCATGATAGAAGGGCAAAACGGCCAGAAGACGGTCTTTGGGAGTCATGCGCAAACGATTGCGCAATTCGGTGGCATGATAGGCAAGATTATGGTGAGTCAGCTCCGCTCCTTTGGGCCGCCCCGTGACTCCCGCTGTGTAGAGAATGACGGCCGTCTCTTGCGGCGAGACCTCATCGGAAGGAGGCAGGCGGTTTCCTTGCCGAATCAGATCCAGAAGAGCCAGCGACCCGGGCGGCATGTTATCGCCCAGATAGATTCGAAAGGCCAAAGTTTCCAAAAACGCGGCGGCCTTCTCGACTTCCTGCGCGAAATTCCCCCACGCGATGATGGCACGAGCTTCCGAATCCTCGAGTTGATAGGCCAGTTCCCTTGCCTTCAACATGATATTCAAAGGAACGGCAATCGCGCCAAGCCCTAAAATGGCATAGTAGGCGATAGGGAAATGCGGAGAATTCGGCAATAGAATTCCGACGCGATCCCCTTGCCGGATTCCGATTTCCGCAAGCGAACCGCGCAGGCGATCCGCGGCGTCAAAGACCATCTCATAGGAGTAGCTCTGGTTGTTCAGTGTGACCGCCGCATACTCCGGATGTGCCCTTGTGCTTGCGGCAATCAGGTCGAGAAGCCGTTCCAACTTGGCCTCCTTTTCCATTCCCACGGGCTCCAAGGCGAGAGTCTATTCCTTGCCATTGGGTGCCGTAAACTGTTCGATGAGTCGTCGCATGCGTGCGCCATAGATGCGCTCAAAAAGATCGCGGTCGCCTCCAACCAAACTCTCCACCTCTTTCTTTGCACGGACGGCCAGCTCAATGGCCTCTCGGCGGCTCAAACGCCCCGAGAGAATCTGCGCGCATGCCCGATCCATATGCGCCTTCAAGATCGCTGCCCGCGCCGCGTCTTTGAATTCGGGCTTCTGATAGAAAGGATTTTTCATTGTTCGTATACATTCATCGCGACAGGAACAACGGTCCATTTCTGCAATGCGGCACGACTCGAATGCTCTTTCACTGCAGGCTGAAGTCCCTCACGCATTCAATCCCGGAATCCGATCCAGGCTCCGGTATTGT
>JAZDIW010000334.1:0-27116 GCA_043804575.1 bacterium | reverse complement strand
TCAAGGGGGGTCCCGCCGGCGCTACGGACGTGTGGGTGATGTGGTTGTGTGCACGGTCAAGACAGCTGCTCCGCAGGGATCGGTGAAGAAAAGCGATATTGTTAAAGCGGTCATCGTACGCTGTACGAAGGAATGGCGCCGAGAGGATGGTTCATCGATACGTTTTGATGATAATGCTGTGGTCATCCTGGATACGGACGGTACAAATCCGAAAGGCACCCGTATCTTTGGACCAGTAGCGAGAGAGCTACGTGAAAAAGGGTATATGAAGATTGTCTCTCTGGCACCCGAAGTCGTCTGACCGGTGCCAAGTACCCTCCGCACCCGAACGGAAGCGGATGGAGGAATCGGATCTTTTGCAGGCGCAAATTCGATAGAATTCGGAAGTCATGAGAATTAAAAAAGACGATATGGTTTTGGTCATTGCGGGCAATGACCGGGGACGGCGAGGGCGAGTCTTGAAGGTGTTTCCCGACAAGCAGCGAATTGTCGTGGAAGGGATTCATTTCATCAAGCGCCATATGAAGCCGACTCAACAGAATCCCAAGGGCGGCATTGTGGAAAAAGAGGGAGCCATTCATGTGTCGAATGTGATGCTGATTGACCCCAAGACCAACCAGCCCACGCGAGTGGGACGTGTCGTCCTGACGGGGGGAGAGAAGAAACAGCGTGTTCGCATCGCGAAGGTCAGCAGAGAGATGATCCCCGATGGCCACTGAGAAGAAGAAGCCGGAGCCCAAAGCCAAGGGCGGCAAAGAGGGCGCGAAGAAAAAGGGCGAGGAAAAACCCGCCCGCGGCGCACGGCCGCCGGTGCCGCAAGGGTATGAGCCGCGGCTTCGCAAGGAGTATCGTGAGCGGGTTGTGCCGGCGCTGCGCGAAAAGTTTCGCTACAAGAATATCATGCAAGTGCCGCGCCTGGCGAAGATTGTCGTCAATGTCGGTGCAGGCGACGCCAGCCAGAATCCGAAACTTTTGGATGCGGTAATAAACGATTTGGGCGTGGTCACCGGGCAGAAGGCGGCTGTTGCCCGAGCGCACAAGTCGGTCTCCAATTTTAAGCTGCGTGCGGGCATGCCCATCGGCGCCTATGTCACGCTGCGCGGGATATCCATGTTCGAGTTCTTGGATCGATTGCTGGCGGTGGCCATTCCTCGCATTCGGGACTTTCGAGGTATCTCGGATCGCAGCTTTGACGGGCGGGGCAATTACACCTTGGGAATCCGGGAACAGATCGTCTTTCCCGAGATTGACTATGACAAGATCGATAAGATTCGCGGAATGGATGTCACGATCGTGACGACGGCAAGGACGGATGAAGAAGCCTATGAGCTTCTCAGGGAGTTTGGCATGCCGTTCCGCAAACGGGGCCCCGCGCTCGAAGCGGTCGAAGCAGCCGCCGGGAGCAAAGTGGAGTCGGGGATTCCCGCAACCGAAGCCACTCGAACATAAATCGTCGCTATTAAATAGAGCACCATGGCCCGTCGTGCAATGATCATCAAGGCCAATCGGCCGGCGAAATTCCGAGTCCGGCAACATAATCGTTGCCGTCGCTGTGGCCGGCCCCGAGCCTATATCCGGAAATTCGGCCTGTGCCGCATCTGTTTTAGGCAATTGGCGCTTTGGGGAGAGATCCCCGGAGTCGTGAAAGCAAGTTGGTAGCCCCGTGGCACAGGCGGCCCCCGGGCGGTCCCGCCGGTGCGCGTGTGAAAAGTGGAGAATGAATGCCAACAACGGATCCCATCGCTGATTTTCTGACGCGCATTCGCAATGGGGCGCATGCACGCCACATGAAAGTCGACATTCCTTTTTCGAAGATGAAGAAGTCTTTGGCTCAGGTTCTGCTCGATACCGGCTACATTCGCGATTATGTCCATGTGGACGACGGCGGGCAGGGATTTTTGCGACTCTATTTGAAGTACGGACCCAATGGTCAATCGGTCGTTGCGGGATTGAAACGCATCTCGACACCGGGCTGGCGTCGTTATGTCGGAAAGAATGACATTCCTCGAGTCCTCAATGGCTTAGGGATCGCCATTCTCTCCACGCCGCAGGGAGTTATGACCGGAGCCCGAGCGCGTCAGGTTGGTGTGGGCGGTGAGGTTTTGGCGCATATCTGGTAAGGTGGACGGTTGGTCTTGGTAGTGTGAGGTTCTCTGTGTCGCGTATCGGTCGAAAACCCATTCCCATTCCCCAAGGTGTGGATGTAACGATTTCGGGCGTGCAGGTCAAGGTGAAGGGCCCGCTTGGAGAGATCGAGCGCACCTTTCATCCCGATATGGAGATCACTCGGGGGGACGACAGTCTGTCTGTCCGGCGAGCCTCCGACACAAAGGCGCACAAGGCTCTTCATGGTCTGACCCGAGCCCTTCTGAGCAACATGGTCACCGGTGTCGTGAAGGGATTTGCCAAGGAATTGGAAATTGTCGGCGTCGGGTATCGGGCGGAATCGAAGAAGAACGGAATTCTGCTCAGTCTGGGATACAGCCATGGAATTTTCTATGTGACGCCGCCGGGGGTGAAGATTGAAGTGCCCAAGCCGACGACCATCCGCGTCTCGGGAATTGACCGCGAGCAGGTCGGCGAAGTGGCGGCGCAAATTCGGCGCATGCGCGAGCCCGAACCCTATAAGGGAAAGGGAATCTGCTACGCGGGCGAGCGCGTCCGTCGAAAGGCCGGAAAGACCGCAAAGTAGGAAGTGCTCGCGGGAAGTTCCGTCTGCAGGAAATGATTGGACGGGTATCGAAGTGGCGAGAGGGACATGATTCATAAGTCGGCTATGCAGCAAGAGCGGGCCAGGCAACGGCGCCGAAAGCATATTCACAAGGTCGTGCGCGGAACGGCGCAGCGCCCGCGTTTGGTTGTCTATCGCAGCAATCGTCATATCTATGCGCAATTGATCGATGACGATACCGGGCGCACGCTGTCCGGTATCTCCTCGCTGATGCCCCATGTAAAGCAAGAGATCCAAGGAAAAAAGCCGCTGGAGGTGGCGCGACGCGTCGGTCAGGCCGTGGCACAGAGAGCCAAGGAGAAGCAGATCGAAACGGTGGTGTTCGATCGCAACGGATTCCTTTATCACGGGCGAGTGCGGGCTTTGGCCGAAGGCGCGCGAGAAGGCGGTCTAAAATTCTGATAAAGTTATGTCTCCAAGAGAACGAGAACGCATAGGTCGCGGTCGCGACGAAAGTGCCCTGGGCGAAGAGGCTTCCTCTGAGCTTATTCTGATTGAGAAAGTCGTCCATGTCAATCGCGTGGCCAAGGTGGTCAAAGGAGGCCGCAATTTCTCCTTCAATGCCGTTGTGATTGTGGGAGATGGACATGGACGCGTGGGCTTCGGTTTGGGCAAGGCCAACGAGGTGACGGACGCCATCACCAAGGGGACGGAAGCGGCCAAGCGCTCGATGAAGCGTTATCCCCTCATAGGAACTACGCTGCCTCATGCCGTTTCCGGCAAGTTCGGCGCCGGTCGCGTCGTTTTTCGTCCGGCTTCCCCGGGAACCGGTGTGATTGCCGGCGGGGCCATTCGGACCATCATGGAATGCTTGGGTGTACGGGATGTGCTCACCAAGGTTCTGGGTACGAATAATCCGCACAATGTCATTAAGGCCAGTCTGGCCGCCCTGGACAAACTCATGGATGCCCGCATGGCCGCGGAAAAGCGTGGGATCAGTGTTCGGGAGGTCTTCGAGTCGTAGGAATCTCTGAATATGCCGAAGACAAACAAATTAAAGGCCACCTGGATTCATAGCGCCATCGGTCGCAGTTATCGCCAAAAGCGAATCATCGAGGCGCTCGGATTCAAGAGGCTCAATCAGACACGCGAGCTTGCGGACAATGCGGCCACTCGGGGCATGCTGAAGAAAGTGCCCCATCTGGTCGTTTGGGAAGAAATCAACGAGAAGCGATAGCCCATCATGAGCCTTCGTCATTTACGCCCTGCCTTGGGCTCCAAGAAGAAGCGCAAGCGAATTGGCCGTGGTTCCGGTTCCGGCAAAGGCGGAACCGCGGGGCGCGGGGAAAAGGGACAGATGTCTCGCAGCGGCGCTCGGCGCAAGTTGGGTTTTGAGGGTGGCCAGTTGCCCATTCATCGGCGCTTGCCCAAGCGCGGATTCACGAACATCTGGCGTGAAGAGGTGCAGGTAGTCCATCTGAAAGACTTGGCCAAGCTGCCCTCGGGAGCGGAGGTCAGGCCGGAGACGCTGAAACAGGCCGGTCTCATTTCATCTTTGCGCCGTCCGGTGAAAGTTCTGGGAGACGGTGACGTGTCTCAGCCCTATGTCTTGCGCTCCGTTGCTCTGTCGAAATCGGCCCGTGAAAAGATCCTTGCGGCGGGTGGAGAGGTGGCGCAATAATGCTGGAACGGTACGCGTCCATCCTCAAGATTCCCGAATTGAAGACGCGAATTCTTTTCACCCTCGGGATTTTTCTTGTCTACCGTATCGGCGGGCATGTTCCTGTGGCCGGGATTAACGCCGCCGCGCTGGGGGAGTTCTTCCAGCAAAGTGCCAATACTCTCTTTGGCCTCTACGATATGTTTGTCGGCGGGGCTTTTCAGAGAGCGACCGTCTTCGCCCTGGGCATCATGCCCTATATCTCGGCGTCGATTATCTTCCAGCTCATGGGGACGGTGGTTCCCTATTTTCAGAAGCTGCAAAAGGAGGGGGAAGAAGGGCGAAAGAAGATCACCCAATTGACGCGCTACGGCACCGTCATTATTGCGGCGCTTCAGGCGGGTGGAGTCTCGGTCTTCTTGACCCGTCTGGTGGCTCCTTCCGGAGCACCCGTCGTTCCAAATCCCGGAATCGGCTTCAATTTCCTGACGATGGTCACCTTGGCGGCGGGCACGACCCTCATAATGTGGCTGGGAGAACAGATTACGGAGCGCGGCATCGGCAACGGGATCAGTCTGCTCATCCTTGTCGGCATTCTGGATCGTTTCCCCTACGCTGTCATGGAAGAAGCGCAAATGATTCAAGCGGGCAATCGCCACTTCCTGACCGATGTATTCTTCCTTATCCTGCTATTCTTTTTAACGGTGGCGGTCGTGGCCATCACTCAAGGAATGCGCAAGATTCCGGTGCAATACGCCAAACGGGTGGTGGGTCGCAAGATCTATGGCGGTCAGAGCACTCATATTCCCCTTCGCGTGAACTCGGCGGGCGTGATGCCGATTATTTTCGCCCAGTCCATCATGTTCATTCCTTCCTCCGTGGCTGCGGTCATGCCCGATAGCGGTCTGAAGGAAGCGCTGCAGATCTATTTCGACACCAACTCCGCCATGTATATGATTTTCTACTTCGTGCTCATCGTCTTCTTTACCTACTTCTACACGGCGATTGTGCTCAATCCGGTGGACTTGGCCGACAACATGAAAAAGCAGGGGGGATTTATTCCGGGGATTCGCCCCGGCAAGCATACCTCGGAGTTTATTGATAATGTGCTCTCGAAAGTGACGTTTCCCGGCGCCATCTTTCTTGGCCTGATTGCCATTGTGCCGACAATCATCCTCACCCAATTCAATGTTAGCTGGAATTTTGCCTCCTTCTATGGAGGCACGAGCATCCTCATTATGGTTGGTGTATCTCTCGATACTTTGCAGCAGATCGAATCGCATCTCTTGATGAGGCACTATGACGGCCTGATGAAAACCGGTCGCCTTCGTGGCCGTCGCCGCATGTAGTCATGCCGAGAATCGTGATTCTCCTGGGAGCGCCCGGTGTGGGAAAAGGGACCCAGGCACAGAAGCTGACGGCCCATTTGGGTGTGCCGCAGCTCTCCACGGGAGATGTTCTGAGAGCGGAGGTTCGAGGTGAGACACGACTGGGCAAGCAAGCCCTAACCTATCTCCGGCGGGGGGAGCTGGTTCCGGATGACCTCGTTCTCGAGATGGTTCAGGCTCGGCTGCAAGCTCCCGATGCACAAGAGGGCGTGATCTTTGACGGATTTCCGCGGACGATTGCACAGGCGGAGGGATTGACCGGAATCCTGAAGCATCTGGGCCGAAGATTGGATGCGGTGCTCTCTGTCGAGGTTCCTGCGCAGCGGATTATCGAGCGGCTTTCCTCCCGTTTAAGCTGTGCCACTTGTGGAGCTGTTTTCAACCGATTGCTTGACCCGCAGGCGATCGAGAAGCATCGTTGTCCCAAAGGAGAGGCGGTCATTGTCCAGCGGGAAGATGATCAACCGGAAACCATCGAACGCCGCCTTCGAGTCTATGCCGAGCAAACCGAGCCGCTGAAGGATTATTATCGGCGCCTGGGTTTGCTCACAGAGGTTTCGGGCGAAGGAACGGTGGACGAGGTGTTCGCCCGACTGACAGCCGCACTCTCCGGGACGGGATGTGATTTCGATTCGGACACGAGCCGAGATTAGCGCGATTCGCGAGGCTTGCCGGATTGTTGTCGGTGCCTTTCGAGCGATGGAATCCCTGATGGTTCCGGGGACACTGACCATCAAGATAGATGAAGCCGTCGAGAAATATATCCGGCGGCAAAACGCCTGGCCTGCCTTCAAAGGATATCCGAATCCCGAAGGAAAGCCTTTCCCTGCTTCGGCCTGCATTTCCATCGAGGAAGAGGTGGTCCATGGCATTCCCGGCACGCGACTTCTGAAAGCCGGGCAGATTGTCGGCGTAGACATCGGGGTTGAGAAAGAGGGATTTTTCGGAGATGCGGCGGTCACCTTCGCCGTTGGAGCCGTTGACGAACTTCGCCGCCGACTGATGCAGGCGGCGCGGGAAGCCTTGGCAGAGGGAATTGCGAAGGCTCGGGCAGGCAACCGGCTTTCGGACATCTCCCACGCGATCGAATCGCATGTTGGAAATTATGGGTTCTCGGTGGTTCGGGAGCTCGTCGGTCACGGCGTGGGGCGAAAGCTCCATGAGGAACCGCAGATTCCCAATTTCGGGCCGCCGGGGCGAGGCCCGCTCCTTCGAGAGAATATGGTCTTTGCCATTGAGCCTATGGTGAATGCGGGCACGGGAGAGGTGGAAACCATCGGCGATTGGCGTGTCGTATCGAAAGATCGCTCTCCGTCGGCGCATTTTGAGCATACCGTCGTCGTGAAGAACGGCGAGGCCGACCTTCTCACGGCGCCTTGAGGAGAAGCTGAGACCAAGGGAGATTCCTACGGCCAAGGAACAGTCCATAAAAGTGGATGGCGTGATCAGCGAGACTCTTCCCAACGCAACCTTCCGGGTGGAGCTCGAAAATGGTCATCAGGTCCTGGCCCATATTTCGGGTAAGATGAGAATGCATTTCATTAAGATCCTTCCGGGAGACCGCGTCGTTGTGGAGTTGTCCCCGTATGATTTGCGCCGGGGTCGGATCACCTACCGATACAAGTAACAGGAGTACGGAGATCCCGCGCAGTGACTCGGAAAGGCATAGCAGAGAACCAGGGACAAGGCCTGCCTTGTCCGCAAAGTGGAATCAAGGAATCGCCGATGAAGATACGTTCGTCCGTAAAGAAGATTTGCGACTACTGCAAGATTATCCGGCGCCACGGTAAGGTCATGGTGATTTGCAGCCGGTCGAAAAAGCATAAGCAGCGCCAGGGCTAAGAGCAGGGCAGGGAGAGGTTCGAAATGGCACGAATTGCCGGTGTGGATGTTCCGCGCGACAAGCGGATCGAGGTGGCCCTCACCTACATCTTTGGGATTGGTCGGCCGCTTTCGCAGAAGATTTTGACTTCGTGCGGAGTGGATAAAAACAAGCGAACCCATCAGTTGACCGACGAAGAGCTCAACAAGATTCGTACGGCCATCGCCGAGCTCAAGGTGGAAGGACCCTTGCGTACGGAAATCACGATGAACATCAAGCGCCTGATGGACATCGGATGCTATCGAGGGATTCGTCACCGGCGAGGTCTGCCTGTGCGCGGGCAGAACACGAAGAACAATGCACGGACGCGAAAGGGAAAGAAAAAGGGAGGCGCGATCAAAGTCAAACGGCAGATTGGGAAGCCGTAGAGAGTTCCCTCGTCTGAAAGGTAGGAGATTTCGTAGTGGCCGTACCGAAGAAGAAGCGTTTGGCGAAAAAGGAGCGCGTAGAGTCGAGCGGAATCGCTCATGTCAAAGCCTCCTTTAATAACACCACCGTCACGATTGCCGACAGTTACGGGAATGTCATCTCTTGGGCTTCCGCCGGCCGAATGGGATTCAAGGGGGCCAGGAAGAACACGGCCTTTGCGGCACAGCTTGCGGCCAATTCGGCTGCCAAGACCGCGATGGATTTGGGACTGAGCAAAGTCGCCGTCGTGGTCCGAGGGCCCGGGGCGGGTCGGGAATCCGCCATCCGAGGTCTGGCCGCCGCCGGCCTGGCGGTGACTTCCATACGAGATATTACACCCATCCCTCATAACGGTTGTCGCGCGCCGAAACGCCGTCGTGTGTAGAGAGCCGATGGCGCAGAGGCGGCAAGTCGCGCATCCGCGAGAGGAAGGCGGACGATTTCAATTTTGACACCTCCGAGAAAGGTGATACATGGCACGATATCATGGACCGATCTGTAGGGTTTGTCGCCGCGAGAGCAAGAAGCTGTTTCTGAAGGGCGACCGATGTCACGGTCCAAAATGCTCCTTTGAGCGCAAGGCCTACCCGCCCGGCAGTCAAGGTCAAGGTCGAGGGCGACGCGTCAAGGTCTCTGAATATGGTCACCAGCTTCGTGAGAAGCAGAAGATCCGGGGAACCTACGGATTGGGAGAACGACAATTCCGCCGCTTTTTCTCCGAAGCTCAGCGTTCCAAAGGCGTGACAGGGGATCTTCTGATGCAGCTGCTCGAGTGTCGGCTGGATAATGTGGTGTATCGAATGGGATTTGCCTCATCCCGACGCCAGGCCCGGCAACTGATCCGGCATCGTCATTTTTTAGTCAATGATCGGATTGTGGATATTCCCTCCTATTGCCTTGAGCCCAGCGATGTCATTCGGGTCAAGGAGCGTTCGAAGAGGCTCGGGGCTGTCCATGCCGCCATGCAGAAGGTGCACGAGGGAAAAACCGTTCCTTACCTGTCGCTCGACAAGGCGAAAATGGAAGGGATTTTCTTGGAGCGCCCGAACCGAGCGGATATTCCTTTCGATGTGAGCGAACAATTGGTGGTAGAGCTCTATTCCCGGTAATGAGTGCCAGAGGGACCTCATGAATGGACTAAACTTTCAAATGCCCGAGGCGGTTGAGCTGGATGAGATGACCCATACGGACATCTTTGGGAAATTCATCGTTCAGCCCTTGGAGCGCGGCTATGGAGTCACCATTGGCAACGCGCTTCGTCGCGTTTTGCTGGCTTCTTTGCAGGGAGCGGCCATTGTTTCCAT
The DNA here is from genome assembly GCA_043804575.1 of bacterium. GTDB lineage: Bacteria > Electryoneota > RPQS01 > RPQS01 > DYHQ01 > JAZDIW01. The sequence continues at coordinate 17,803 of JAZDIW010000334.1, read as the reverse complement.
ACGCATCGACGAGGTCTTGCATGAGTTTTCCACGATCTCCGGGGTAAAAGAAGATGTGACGGAGATTGCCCTGAATTTGAAAAGCGTCCGCTTCAAATTGTTGAACAAGAAGCCCGACAAAATCGTTATTGATCTGAGCGGACCCTGTGAGTTCGTGGCCCGCGATCTCCAGAAAGGCAATCCGGATCTCGAGGTGCTCAATCCCGACTTGCACATTGCCACCCTCAACAAGGATGCCCGCCTGAGGATCGAATTCATCGTTCGCAAGGGTCGTGGATATGTCCCCGCCGAGGAAAATCGCACGGCCGACGCTCCGATCGGCACCGTTCCGCTGGATGCGATCTTCTCGCCGATTCGGAATGTCACCTACACCGTCGAGAACACTCGGGTGGGTCAGCGAATAGACTATGAGAAACTCATCCTCGAAATCTGGACCGATGGCTCCATTACTCCGGAGGATGCGCTGACTTTTGCCGGGCGGATCCTGAGGGATCACATTCAACTCTTCATCAATTTCGACCTCAAGGCCGAGAAAGAGGAAGAGGAAGATGTGGATGATGAAGTGCTCCGCATCCGAAAGCTGCTGCGCAAACCCGTGGAGGATTTGGAGCTTTCCGTGCGAAGCGCGAACTGCCTCAAAGAGGCCAAGATACGAACCATTGCGGACCTCGTGCGCCGCGACGAAAGCGAAATGCTGAAGTTCAAAAATTTTGGCCGCAAATCGCTGACCGAACTCACGCAGATTCTGCGGGACAAAGGCCTGGAGTTCGGCATGGATGTGGAAAAATATCTCAATCCTGATTACGGTCGCAAATGAGACATCGTCTATCCGGCAAAAGATTATCGAGAAGTGCCAGCCATCGCCGGGCTCTGTATGCCAATTTGTCGCAAGCTCTGTTTGAACACAGGCGTGTGCGGACTACGTTGGCCAAGGCCCGAGCCGTGCGGCCTTTTGCAGAGCGGCTCGTCACTCACGCGAAGAAAGGTACCTTGGCGGCCCGCCGGCTCGTTCTGCGGTATCTGCGCAAGAAGCCGATCGTAAAAGCCCTGTTTGAGGAGATCGCTCCGACCTTCGCCGAGCGCTCCGGCGGATATACGCGCATCATCAAATTGGATCAGCGCATTGGGGATGCGGCACCCATGGCGATGCTGGAGCTCGTCGGATTTGAGATGGCGGCGCCAAAGAAGAAGGAAGAAAAGGCGAAAACCTCCAAAGGCGAAGCGAAGCCACGACGCCCTGCCAGCCCGGCCAAGGCGAAGAAATCCAAGAGCGAAAAAGCCCCTGCAAAAAAGAAAGCTGCGTCATCGAAAAAAGTGACCCACAGAAAATCTCCATCGAAGAAGAAAGCCGAAGGAGGAAGTCCCGAGAGATAAGACGAGTTGTGTGAAAGCCGTTTGAAGCAGCTCAAATCGAATAGGATTGTTCGGCTGAAGGACAAGACGCCTGATGCAAGGACGCTACGCTTGTTGTGAGTTTGATCAGCGTTACTATCGGAATCACGGAATTCGTTGGAAGATTACGGAGTCCTTCCTCCGATCATCGGATTGGGTCATCGAACGAGTGGCTTCACGCCTGCCGATTGCCGGTGTTGACTTGGGTGATTGGACGCCACTAACCAAACGAATCGAAGAAGTCCTTCAGTGCCGGGTCTGCAATACCGCTTTCGATTTTGACGCTCCAACTTTGGAATGGCAAGTCAAATGTGCCGAGGGTACAAGTACCGATACGGACATGTTTGACTTTCTTTGTCTATTTGAGGTCCTTGAGCATCTGATGAATCCCCTGAACTTCCTTCGTAGCTGTCGTGAACATCTCAAGCGTGATGGACGACTGTTTCTCTCGACTCCTCTCGGCAAGCCGCGGTTCCTATGGTGGGAACATCATTTCCATGAGATGTATTTGCCCGAGCTCTTGGATTTGCTCAAGGCCGCGGGCTTTTCGGCCAAGCGAATGGAAATCTGCCGGATTCGGCCCTGGGGATTCTATCTGAAGGGCATCCGGCCACTATTGAGGTTCTTTCTCGAAAAGACGGTTCTTATCGAAGCCGTTCCGGTACGGCCTTCATAAGACAGGTTGCCGGGCTTTGGGCGGGACGGCCGGATATCCTCTGTTGAATTCGGAGTACAAATAAGTTGATTCAGGAATTTCTTTTTGATTACCAAGGGCGGTTGGCTTTTGTGCACCGTCCTTTTTTCTTTTTGATATTTTGGTACATATTGCCTATATTATTTGATAGGATGTAGGAATGCACGGCTATCTTGGCGCGTCTTCTTGCCTGATTCACACAGGTAGAGGAGATGATCAAAGGGTAGGACGGCCGTTTGCCATGGAAGAGACGGCAGGAGAGGTTTTGCCATGATTGAGATTCCGAAGACTCCCACAGGCACGGCGATTTCGTGCAAGGGCTGGATTCAGGAAGCGGCTCTTCGCATGCTGCTGAACAATCTGGATCCTGCGGTAGCCGAGAAGCCGCAAGAGCTCATCATCTACGGAGGCACGGGGAAAGCCGCGCGCAATCCGGAAGCTTTGAACGCCTTGATTTACTGCCTGAAGAAGATAGAGAATGATGAGACGCTTCTCGTGCAATCCGGCAAGCCCGTCGGCATCCTGCGCACTCATGAGGATGCACCGCGCGTTTTGATTGCCAACTCGAATCTTGTCCCCAACTGGGCGACCTGGGAGAAGTTTCACGAGTTGGAAAGACAGGGGCTCATCATGTATGGACAGATGACGGCGGGCTCTTGGATTTACATTGGCACGCAGGGCATTCTGCAGGGCACCTATGAGACTTTGGCGGCGGTTGCTCGCGAGCATTTCGGCGGATCCCTTCGCGGACGCTGGGTGCTGACCGGAGGCCTGGGTGGCATGGGAGGTGCGCAGCCTCTTGCCGTCACGCTGAACGAAGGTGTGGCTCTCGTCGTGGAGGTGGATCGCGCGCGCATCGATCGTCGAGTTTCTACCGGATATTGCGACCGCTGGACAGCTTCTTTGGATGAGGCTCTCAGGTGGGTCAAGGAAGCCAAAAACGCAGGACAAGCTCTTTCAGTCGGATTGCTCGGCAACTGCGCCGATATTTTTCCTGAGCTACTGAAGCGCGGCGAGAGGCCCGATGTTGTCACGGACCAGACCTCGGCGCATGATGAACTCAACGGATATGTGCCTCAGGGTATTTCTCTTGAAGAGGCCTTGAGATTGCGCCAAGAGAATCCCGCCAAGTATATCGAGATGAGCATGCGCTCCATGGCGGCTCATACCGAGGCGATGGTCGGATTTCTCGATATGGGCGCTGTCGTTTTTGACTATGGAAATAATCTGCGCGGTCAGGCTCTGAAAGCGGGATTCTCGCGCGCCTTCGCTTATCCCGGTTTTGTCCCTGCATATATCCGGCCCCTCTTCTGCAAGGGCAAGGGGCCTTTCCGCTGGGCAGCGTTGTCGGGTGAGGCAAATGATATTCATGAAACCGACAAGGAAGTGTTGCGACTTTTCCCGCGTGACGAGGCGTTGAAGCGATGGATTGAAAAAGCAGAGCAGCGCGTTCCCTTTCAAGGACTCCCCGCGCGAATATGCTGGCTCGGTCAGGGAGAACGCGCCGAATTCGGCCTGGCGATCAATGAGCTGATTGCGAAGGGCAGAATCAAAGCTCCCATTGTCATCGGTCGCGACCATCTCGATACGGGTTCCGTGGCCTCTCCCTATCGTGAGACAGAGGGGATGAAAGACGGTTCCGATGCCATTGCAGACTGGCCCATTTTAAATGCGCTCGTGAATACAGCCTCGGGTGCCTCATGGGTTTCCTATCATCACGGGGGTGGGGTAGGCATCGGCTACTCCTTGCATGCAGGTCAAGTGATCGTGGCGGATGGAACACCGGCGGCCGCCCTGCGACTCGAGCGAGTACTGACGAATGATCCTGCGACGGGAATCATCCGACATGCGGATGCCGGATACGAAGATGCGATTGCTTGCGCCCGTGAGAAAGATGTCAAGATCCCCGGAATCACTTTTTAGAGCCGGAGAAGTCTGAAAGGATCCAGGATGTCGGTCAAGACTTTTCATATTTCCGTATCATCGCGAGGCGACGGCGATATTCACGACTTGACGCAACAAGTCGCCGAAAGGCTTGCGGATTCTGAGCTGAAAGATGGGCTGGCGACAGTCTTTGTGCCGGGTTCAACGGCTTCGATTACGACCATCGAGTTTGAGCCGGGTCTGAAGAAAGACATGCCGGAAGTCCTGAATCGGCTTGTGCCTTCCAATGTCCGGTATCACCATGACGACACATGGGGAGACGGCAACGGATATGCCCATGTGCGTGCATCCCTCATCGGGCCCGGAATTGTGGTTCCCTTTGAGAATGGAAGACTCTGCTTGGGAACTTGGCAGCAAATCGTTCTGATGGACTTTGACAATCGCCCCCGCCGCCGCGAGATTGTTGTGCAGTTTTTGGGTGAATGAAGAGGATGGATCTATTTATAAAAAATATCCGCCGTCTCTACACGCCAAGGGCGGCCGACGCGGAAGATCCCTCCCGGCCTCTTCTTGAATTTGCTGACGCGGCAATTCTCATTTCAAAAGGACAAATCGAGGCAATTGGAACGGAGAAGGAAATCGGGCCGCATGTGTCTCCGGGGATTCCTGTGCTGGATGCACAAGGTCGCGTGGCTCTCCCCGGTTTTGTGGATTGTCATGCTCATCCTGTGTTCGCCGGAGAGCGTTCGCAAGAATTCCACCGGCGAAATGCGGGAGCGACCTATCAGCAGATTGCGCGCGAAGGCGGCGGCATTGCGGCTTCTGCTCGCGCGTTGGCGGATTCCTCAATAGAAGACATCGTGCGCGAGAGCTTGCCGAGGCTGGACCGGTTTCTACTCTGCGGCACAACGACGCTCGAAGCAAAATCCGGCTATGGGCTCGTCTGGGAAGAGGAGAGAAAGCAACTCGAGGCAATTCGACAGCTTTCCAAACATCATCCGCTTGAATTGGTGCCCACTTTCCTCGTTCATGCTGTTCCTTCATCGGCGACCAATCGCAAAGCGTTCATAGATGAAATTTGTGAAAAAATGCTGCCAGCCGTGGCAGGAGAGCGTTTTGCCGAGGCGGTGGACATCTTCTGCGAGGAGGGCGCCTACACGGTCGAAGAGAGCCGAAGAGTCTTGCTTCGAGCGCGAGAGCTCGGTTTGCAGATTAAAATCCACGCCAATCAATTCGGGCATTTCGGAGGTGCTCGCCTAGCCGCGGAGATTGGCGCAATGTCGGCGGACCATCTGGAATATTTGAACGATGAAGAAATCGCAACATTAATCGAAAAGGAAATCATCTGTGTTCTCCTGCCTGCGTGCGTTTTTTTCCTCGGCAATTTGCCCTATCCACCGGCGCGCAAGCTCATCGAGAGAGGAGCGCGCGTTGCGATTGCGACGGACATGAATCCCGGCTCGGCGATGACCGAATCCTTGCCTCTCTGCCAGACGATTGCCGCGGTCTATTGTCACATGAATCCGGCTGAGCTCCTCTGGGCGGTGACTTACGATGCCGCTCGTGCTCTGAAGCGCGAGCGTCGAGTGGGTTCACTTGAAGTCGGCAAAGAAGGAAATGTCATTCTTTGGGATAGTCCTCATCTCGACTACCTGAGCTATCATTTTGGCATTTCTTGCCCGACGGACGTCATCATCAAGGGTCAGGTGGTTGTTTCGCACGGCCGATTGTGCTATGGAGATTAGCGTAGGAACTTCGGGGTGGAGTTTTGCCGATTGGGTGGGCACCTACTATCCACCGAAGCTTCCCAAGTCGGATTGGATTCGCTTCTATGCCCGGGATTTCCCTGTGGCGGAGATCAATTCCACCTATTATCGTATCGCCTCGCCGAAGACCTATGCCGCTCTCGATTTGCGCACTCCCGAGGACTTTGAGTTCTTTGCCAAAGTCCATGCCGATGTAACCCATGGTCGAAAGGATGAGAAAGCCTCAATGCGAGCGCTGCGGGAGTGCCTCAAACCCTTGAGCGACTCGGGCAAGCTGAAAGGCCTTCTGACTCAATTTCCTCCGTCTTTTAGGTATGGGCAAGAGGCAAAGGATTATCTGCTGCATGTGCGAGATTTGTCGGGGGGTCTCGGACTTTATGTGGAATTCCGTCACGAAAGCTGGTGGAAGAATGAGGCCTTTGATTTCCTGCATGGGGAAGGTCTCCACTATGTCTCGATTGATGCCCCAAAGCTTCCCGGCCTCATGATTTCGGCGTTGAGATCCGCTGGGGAAGTTCTCTATGTGCGTTTCCACGGGCGGAACGCCGCGGCGTGGTGGAATCGAGAGAAGGGAGATCGCTATGACTACCTCTATTCTGAGGCCGAATTGATGGAACATGGAGAGGCCGCGCTCGGACTTGCGCAAAAGGTGAAACATGCCTATCTTCTTTTCAACAACTGTCATGCCGGCAAAGCGGTGCGAAACGCCAAATGGTTGAAACTGTGGCTCGACCGGCGAATGGACAAAGGAAAACAAGTGGAAGCCGATGACACGCTCTTCTCTTGAGAGATTCCTCGGTCAGAAGACGCTGGCCTATTGGAGCGAAACCGTGCTTGGCGCAGGCGAGCTCCTGGGCCTTCTGCGTCTCCTGTTCTCTCCTGAGAAAGATATGACGCAAAGCCGAGTCTATCTGATGCACATCCCCCCGGATTTTCCTCTCCTCTGGTCGGATTCATTGCGGCAGCATCGCTCGGAAGGTCCTTGGTTGCATTTCATCCTTCCGAAGAAGAAATGGTCCAAAGACCTGAGCTTTCGAAGCCCTTTGCCCTTTGCAGGATTCCTTCTCGTTGTGCTCGAGCAGGGAGCCGCCGTGGCGATTCTGGCGGAAAAACATTCCCCTCCTCCGGCTCTGTTTCGACGCTCCGAGGAGATGTTCCGCGTGCTGAGTTCCGTTGATCCTGTGGCCTTAGGCGGGCTCATGGGCAAGCTGCGGCGAGCCGTCGGAGAAGTCGCCGACAACTTCTTTGATTTATGGAACGCCACTGAAGAGCCTCCCCATTTCTTCTTTCAGAGCTCCACTCTTTTTCTCCAGGAACAATTGGAGCGGCGGTTCGCAACGGAGGTTCAGACGCGAATTCGAGATTGCTTTGCCGAAACGCTCCCGATTGAATTGGAGGGCGAATCGTTTTTCTTGGGGCTCAACCGGATTTTTCGGACATTCTTGGACTATGACTATTTGGAATTGCAGATTCCCGATGCGGACGATTTTTGGCCGGGGCGTGATTCCAGGTGGGTTTGGCGGGACGCAGAGTGGACGGGACAAGCTGGCTCGATCCAGCTTCGCATGGAGAAGCTTGCCGATTCTGTCCGCAGCGGCGAGCCGGTGATTATCGACACTGTTTCTTCGGCTAAATGTATTCGGAATCCAAGCTATCTGAAAGCAAGGAAGCTCCAGTCGGGAATCTTGATGCCTCTGCTCCTGCGCACCCGCTTGCCCGGATGGCTGAAACTCTTTTTCTGCCAGCGGCGCTCGATGACAAGCAAAGACATATCCCTCTTGAAATTCTTTTCCGCGGTTTTGGCCGATGCTCTCAATCGCAGCCGCCTCTATTTGCGGACTCAACGTCTGGCGACGATTGACGGGTTGACAGGTCTTTTTAATCACCGTTTTTTCCGAGAGCAACTGCGCAAGGAATACCAACGCGCCCGCCGTTATCGCAATCCGCTGACCCTGATTATGGTGGATGTGGATGATTTCAAGCAATACAACGATACCAACGGCCACTTGGCCGGCGACCAAGCTCTGATGATGTTGGCATCTGTGATTAAGCGGACCGTGCGAGATATTGACTTTGTCGCGCGCTACGGTGGAGAGGAGTTCGCCTTGATTCTTCCCGAAGTGGACGCTCGAGGAGGGCTCATCGTCGCCGAGAAAGTGCGCCGAGCCGTGGAGGCTCAGACTTTCGAAGGAGAGTATCGTCTCAAGCCTCACAAGAAAATAACGATTTCTTGCGGGATCTGCAGCAACGCGATGGCAAGCGGACCCGAGGAAATGATGGAATTGGCTGACCAAGCTCTCTATTGGGTCAAACGCCACGGGCGGAATCGGTGCCGACTTGTACAAAGGATGAAAGATGCAAAAAAAGCGTAAAATCCTCATGGTGGCTTCCGAGGTCGTGCCGTTCGCCAAGACGGGAGGTCTGGCGGATGTCTGCGGCGCGTTGCCTCGGGCCTTGGACGATCTGGGCTACGATGTGCGGATTCTCATGCCGCTCTATCGAGAAGTCAATCTGCAAGCACATCGCATTCGGCGAGTGGGAACCCTCCAGAATCTGTCTTTGAAGCTGGCGGCGGAACAAATTCCCGTTTCCTTCCGCACGGCGAAGTTGCAGGATAGCGATGTGAAAGTCTATTTCTTGGACCAGCCTTCCCTCTATGACCGTGTCGGTTTGTATGTTGATCCGAAGACGGGCAAGGACTTTCCGGACAACGACCGCCGTTTTGCCGTGCTCGCGCGTGCGGCTTTCGCCCTATGCGAGAAGCTGGACTGGACTCCCGACATCCTTCATTGCCATGATTGGCAGGCGGCACTCATTCCTTTGATGATAAGGGACAAGGAATACGAAGCGCGATTTGCCGCCACACGCACCGTTTTGACGATTCATAATCTGGGCTATCAAGGGAATTTCCCCCCGGAGAGCATGAAATGGCTGGGCGATTACCAACCTCTCATGCAACCGATGGGGCCGATGGAGTATTATGAGAAATTGAGTTTCCTCAAAACGGGTGTGGTCTTTACCGATAAGCTGAACGCCGTATCGCCGACCTACGCGCGGGAGATTCAGGAAAGCGAGGAGTACGGATACGGTTTCGAGGGAATTCTGCGCCGGAGAGCCGCGGACCTTGCCGGAATTCTGAATGGACTCGATGTAGACATTTGGAACCCCGAAACAGATGTGGAGATAACGGCAAAGTACGGCAAGCACACTTTGGAGCGGAAAGCCGAGAACAAGAAGGCGCTGTGCCATCGAGCGGGATTCGCATTCGATGAGTCGATCCCTCTTTTCGGCATCATCTCGCGTTTGGCGGATCAAAAGGGATTTGATCTCTTTGCGGAAATCCACGGCGCACTGGCCGCTCTGTCCATGCAGCTGATTCTCTTGGGAACGGGAGAGAAAGAATACGAGACTCTGTTTCGCCGAATGGCCGCGAAGAATCCCAAGAAAATCCACGCGGTCATCGGGTTTGACGCGAAACTTGCCCATTGGATTGAAGCGGGCGTGGATTGTTTTCTCATGCCTTCGCGCTATGAGCCTTGCGGACTGAATCAAATGATGAGCATGCGCTACGGGACGGTGCCTCTCGTCCGCGCGACAGGCGGTTTGGCCGATACCGTTGTTGACATTGACGCGGACCCTGAGCACGGAACCGGATTCACTTTTGATGATTATGATGCCGCCCTCTTCTTGGCGACCATGCGGCGAGCAATACAAACCTATGGAAATAAATCACGCTGGAGAAAGATGCAAGAGCGTGGAATGTCGCAAGACTTCTCGTGGACGGCCTCCGCGAAAAAATATGGCGAGCTCTATGAGCAGGCATTGCAGAAATAGGAATTTTCAAATGTTCAAACGAATCGAAGTCAAGGGTATCCTTGGCTTCTCTTTTTGGTGCGCGCTTGGTCTGGGTCTTGTCTTGCTTGGGTTCCGAGTTGCCGGCGCGCAGTCCGTTTTCTCGCTCATCGTTGACAAACCGTCGAGACTCCTGCGCGATGCACGGGCGCTGAGTATTGCGCCCGACGGCTCCATCTATGTCGCCGACACGGGACATCATCGGATTCTGCAACTGTCGCCGGACGGCAAACTGTTGGGTGAAATCGGAGGTTTGGGAGACGACCACGGACAATTTCGATGGCCGGTGGATGTTGCCGCCGAGCAAGGGACAAGCATTTGGGTGTCCGATTTCGGGAACCGTCGCGTGGAGAGATTCACGCGACGATTCACTTGGCAAGGCACCATCGAATTGCCTTCGATTCGCGCGGATGCCGCCGCTCAGCCCGGCCCAGTCGCCATCACGGCTCTGGGGGATCTGTTCGTGTTTGACCAAAATGCACAAAGTCTGTTGAAATTCAATCCATTGGGAATGTTGCAGGCCGAGTTCGGAGATCGCAAGGGAATGGGCTGGATTTCCGGAATGAAAAACCTGGCGGCACACAGCGACTTTGGCGTCGTTTGGGTGGATTCCAAAGGCGATGTCGTGCGCCATATGGATCTCTTCGGCAGTGCTCTGGAAGGTATTGGCCGAGGCCAAATGACAAAGCCGACCCTTGTGGCTTTTAGCGAAAAGACGATTTGGGTCTATGACTCCCTGGGATTTGGACGGGCGAACATCGATGATTTGGAGTTTCGACGAATTCTTGAGACGCACGCAATTCGTGGAGAAGGAATTCAGCAGGTAACGGACTTCGCGTGTATCGGAGATTCGCTCCTCTATCTTCTGGACGGGCGACAAGGACAATTGTGGAAGGTGCTTCTTCCTCGCGAGTAGATTCCTTTCCGAAAGTGAAACGACTTCAATTCCTATCGGGAAGTGAGCGTCCAAAGCAAGTTCTTTGGTCCTCGCTTCTTGTCCTAACTCTCTTCGTCGGTGCGGCACAGGGTCAGCTTTCCGTTCGGCGCGGGGAAGCGACTTTCATTGGCAGCGAACAGCGAGACAGCCTCTTTGTCCTACCGGCAAGTTGGGTCTTGCCGGAATCCCTCTTCGTCTTTCGCAATGGAAAGCAGCAAAGCGAGTATTCCGACTGGAGGACAACGGCGGCGGGGAACGGAGTCTGGCTCTATCGCCCTTTGCTTCTGCAGGACACTCTGCGAGTCGAATTCCGCTATCTGCCGTTTCCAATCACCCGCACTTATGCCAAATATTTCTTGCAGGAGACCGCTCTGATTTCATCCTCCGAGGAAACTCTGGCGACGAGCAAAGAAGTGATTCCCGTGCGCCCCGCCGAGTCAAGTTGGTCGGAGCTCAACAAGTCCGGCAGTCTCTTACGAAGCATTTCCATCGGGACCAATCAGGATCTGGAAATGCAAAGTGCGCTGAATCTGCAGGTGAGCGGAAAAGTGGGCCGGGATGTGGAGGTCGTTGCGGCGCTCACGGATCAATCGTCTCCGATTGAGCCCGAAGGAACGACGGAGACTCTGCAGGAACTTGACAAGGTCTATGTAGAAGTCCGCAGTCCGCACTTGGCCGGAACGCTCGGAGACTACACGCTCGAACTCCCGGGAGGGCAATGGGACACCTATGCGCGCAAACTCTCGGGGGTGGAGGCCGTCGCCCAGTGGCCCGGTATGGCCTTCACCGCTGCCGGAGCCGTCAGCGAAGGAGAATTCCATACGAATACTTTCCTGGCCCAAGAGAACAATCAAGGGCCTTATTCTCTTGCAGGAAAAAACGGCGAAGTCGGAATGAAGGTGCTGGCGGGCACGGAACGGGTATGGCTTGACGGAGAGCTTCTGAGACGAGGCGAAGGCAATGACTATGTGATAGACTATTCCAATGGACAAATTACCTTCACGAGCAGACGGCTGATGACTTCCGACAGGCGTATCGTTGTGGATTTCGAGTATGCTCCGGAGCGCTTTCAGAAATTCTATGGCGCGGCGCGAGCTGAAGGAGAACTCGCCGGTGGAAGGCTGAAAGGAACGGTAACTTGGCTCGATGAGGCCGATGATCGAAATCGGCCCCTTCTGACCACCTTCAACGAACAGGATAAGGACACATTGGCGAGCGCAGGCGATGACCCGCTGAAGGCCATCATGCCGTCTGCGGATTCTCTCGGACCCAATAAAGGAGACTACGCGCGGCGCGATACAACCTGGCAGGATACAACCTATTCCATCTTTGTTCTTGTGGCGAGGGACAGCGCCGGTTTGCCCCAGGGAGAATGGCGCGTTACCTTCGACGATTTTGGAGAAGGAAATGGTGACTATGAATTTGTGGTGGATCCCTTGGGGCAAGTATTTCATCGCTGGGTGGGGCCGTGGGCAGGGCGCTATCGCCCGCAGCGCAGACTGCCTCTTCCGACGGATCATCAGCTTGCCGATTTCCGTTTCCACGCGGAAGCGCTGAAGGGAGTGAAGGCCGGAGCAGAAATCGCCCTGAGTCGTCTTGACCAAAATACGCACTCAGGCCTGGATGACCAGGACAATGATGGCGTTGCCTTCGCGGCGACTATGGATATTCAGCCGCAGGATTTTCATATCGCGCAAATTCGGCCTGACCATGTGCGACTCTACGGAGCGCTTCGACATCGGGATGCTCGCTTTCGAGACATCACACGGTCGGATGTCGTCGAGTTTCGACGGGAATGGGACACGGAACGCATCACCGGCGTTCGGGAGACGGTTCGTGAAGTCGGTGCCGAGTTTCGCCCGATTCGGCGAGTTGGTTTTCAGGGTGGCTACGGTGACCTTTCACGAGCGAATGGGTTTTTCTCGAGCAGACGAACGGGACAGCTCCAAGTGCAGCCCTTTGGTGAGTGGACAGCAAACTACAGCCTCTTTCATTTGACATCCGAAGACAGTAGCACGGGTCGCTCGGGCCGCTGGACGCGGCAGCGAGCCGAGGTGAGGGGTAAGTCTTGGCGATTGGCTCCCCGAGGCGGAGTGGAATGGGAGAATCGGCGCGACAAATTTGCCTTGCAGAGAACCGGGTTTCGATTTTGGGAATGGCACACGGGCCTGGGCGTCGAATTGCCCGCTCAGATGACTCTGGATGGAGAGTATCGCCGTCGGCTGGATGATTCGCTCTCGGCTTCAGATTACTTCCGGTTTGCCGGTGCCTATACGGCGTCGACTCAGCTCAGTTGGAATCCCACCGACTTGGGGAGAATGTTGTTGCGATATGCGCATCGTGAGAAGAATTATACGCTGCCCGATTCGGCGGATGTTCGCACGGACATGGCTCGCTGGGAAGGATTTCTTGTTCCCGAATCTCGGCTGGTCGAAGCCAATTGGACGTATGACTTGGCCAGTACTCGTTCTCCGAATCAAGTCCTCATTGCTTTGCAGGTGCCGCCGGGGACAGGAACCTATAGGCGAGAAGGAGGCAGTTATATTCCGGATGATCAAGGAGACATCATTTTGGTGCCTCGCAACACGGGGCTTTTCGTTCCTGTGACGGATATTCGTTTCACCTCCATTTTTTGGCTGAAACCCGACGAAGCAAGTGAGCAAATCGCTCTGCCCGCTTGGCTGCAACGGCTCTCGTCGGAGACGGAACTGCAGGTGGAAGAACAGACTCGAAGGCAATCCAATCTGCGATTGCTCCTTCTGGATCCATCCGTGTATCGAAGCGATTCGACGCTCTTCGGCAGCTTTTCGATTCGAGAAGACCTCCACTTCCAACGGCTCAGTTCCAAGTTTTCCCTGCGCGTTCGCTATCGTCACAGCAGCAGTCTGCAAAACCAATATTTGAACGGCGGCCAGGAGCGGCGATTTCGAGAAGGTGCCATTCGAGTGCGGGCAACCTACACTCCAAGGCTTCGGGGAACGACGGACCTCTCCGGCGAGCGAGAGATTCATCTTTATCGCCTGACTCCACTGCCCAGCCGCGAAATTCGTCGTGCTTCCCTAAGCGAGACCGTCACCTACAGCATGGGTCGTCGTTGGGAGCTGGGCGGCAACTTGAACGGCGGATATGCCACAGACAAGCGCAGCAACATCGAAGTGACTCTCCTTCAGTTTGCGCCCCGCGTTTCTTACTTGCTCTTAGGGCGCGGGCGCGCGGATGCGGAAATCCGCGCAAACTACGCCCAGTCATCAACGCAAGTCATCCCTTTCGAACTCGGTCAGGGAGCGAATCGCGGAATGAATTGGCGCTGGGAGCTGACCGCAAGTTATCAATTCGCTCGAAGTTTCTCCGGATCTCTTACCTATACGGGTCGCGCGGATCGAGGCGAACCCACGTATCATACGGGTCGAATGGAAGCGAGAGCCTCCTTTTGAAAAAGATATTCTACATTGTGACCGTTCTTGCCTGTTTATCTGTCGCTTTCGCAGGCACCATCCGGAAAATCACATTTCCGGGGATTCGAGCCTTTTCGACCGCCGAGCTCGAAGGTTATCTGGGCATCTTTAGAGGAGATAGTCTCGACCTCGAGCTCCTGCCCAATCGCCTGCGAGCCTTGGAGGATTCTCTTGTTGCCAAGGATTATCTTCTAACCCATGCGGATTCCGTCACGATAGATACCGCGCGGCGGGGTCGCTTGAATCTTGTCGTTTACTTGAATCTTGGATCTCTTGCTCAGGTTCGAGAGGTGCGGTGGCAAGGAGACAGTCTTTCGGTTATGCCGAAAACCATCCGTGCGGCGCGGATTCACGCCGGCGCGTCGTTTCGTTGGGCTTCTCTTTTCGCCGATATCGAGGCCATTCTGAATGACCTAAGCAATCGCGGTTGGCCCTTCGCGCGAGTGACGATTCTCGACATTGTGCCTCAGATAGGCGATGTGCCCGAAGTGGATGTCGTTTTGAAGATTCAAAAAGGGCCGCAGACGCGGGTGAATTTCCTTCAATTTACGGGGAACAAACTGACAAAGCCTCGAGTGCTCGAGCGCCAAACGCGCCTGCGTCTTGGCTCTCTCTATTCGGAGACGGCGGCAACTCGCGCACGACGCCATTTGCGTAGATTGCCTTTTCTCTCGTCCGTTGGAGCACCCGAAATCGTCTTTGACCTAAAGGGCCAAACGGGCTTGGCTTTTCGTGTCACGGAAAGTCCCTCCACGCGCATTGATTTTGCCGCGGGATACCTTCCCGGTCGCACGGGAGGTCAGAAAGGCACTTTCACGGGACTTGTGGATCTGACCCTGCTGAACCTTGCCGGAACGGGACGACGAGCGCTCGTCCATTGGGATCGCCCCAATCGGACGGTTCAGACCATCCGCCTCGGGTACGAAGAACCCTGGGTGGCCGGGCTGCCGCTCGCGCTTGGGGCCGGATTTGAGCAGCGCATCGAAGACACGCTCTATGTGAAGAGAGCCGCGAACTTGCGCGCGACGGCGGCGCTGACCGAAGCCGTGGAGGTCTGGGGGGCGGCGCGCTATGACGAGGTCATCCCGGATAGCGCCAGCCGCGTCGCACTGGGAATTCGCTCGACGCACACCTCCGGAGTTGAAGTCGGCCTTCTGTGGGACACCCGAGATTGGCCGCGAAATCCAAGGTCGGGAGCGATGTTTTCGACTCTGGGGGGCCTGGCTTGGCGACGAGCCTCCGAGGGAATATCAATTGATAATGAGAATCATTATCAACACAATTCGGCGGGAGTGGATGCCGAAATCGCCTTGGAGGTTTTTCCTCGTTGGGTGGGCGACATTGCGATTCATGGGAGAATGCTCGAATCCAATGAACCGGAAATTCCATTGCCGGATCTCTTTCGCTTGGGGGGGGCGCGCTCCCTGCGCGGGTATCGTGAAGAGCAATTTTTAGGGTCTCGTATCGGCTGGACGAATGTGGAGCTTCGCTATTGGTTAGGGCCGAGCTCGCGCTTCTTTGGCTTTGTGGATGGGGGAGCGTATTTTCGCGAACGCTGGGAAGGCGAAAATCGCGTGCGATTGCAGGGTTTCAAGGTGGGTTCCGGGATCGGCATTCGGATAGAAACAGGTGTGGGAGTTTGGGGATTCGACTACGCTTTGGGAGAAGGCGACAGAGTGCTCTCGGGGAAGGTTCATCTTTCGCTTTCAAGCGAGTTCTAAAGCGTTTGTTATTGCTAAATTTTCTGCGTAAATTCAGAGCGTGATGGGTCAGAAGCAAGGCATGAAGAAAGAAATCCTCATCAATTCGACGACGACAGAGGCCCGGATTGCTCTTCTGGAGGACGGCCAGCTCGTGGAGCTTTTTGTGGAGCGGCCCGAAACCGAGAGAAATATCGGGGATGTTTACCAGGGGATTGTGCGTCGCGTCGCTCCGGGAATGCAAGCCGCTTTCGTTGATATTGGTTGGTCGGTGGATGCGTTTGTTCATTTCTCGGATTTGAGCGCCGGTGCCATGGCCTTGGTCGACGGAGTGGACATTGAGAGCATCCCCACAGAGACGAAGCGGCCGCGCCATGCGGAGCGCAGGTCACCGGAGTTGAAGGTCGGGCAAGAGCTCCTGGTTCAAATTACCAAAGAGCCTTTGGGGAAAAAGGGTCCGCGCGTTACGGCGGAAATCAGTCTGCCGGGAAGATTCCTCGTTTTGGTTCCGGGAGTTGCGCACATTGGAGTCTCGCGACGCATCGAGAATCTCGGCGAGAAGAGGAAACTCAAAGGGATTTTGCAGAAGATTCGGCCGGACGGATTCGGGCTCATCGGCCGGACCGTGGCGGAAGGGCGTAGCGAGTCGGAGCTTGCCGGCGACCTCAAAGTCATCCTGCGCCTGTGGCAGATGGTCAGCACCCGCGTCTCGAAAGTCCCGGCACCGGCTCGAGTTCACAAGGAAGCGCCCTTGACATCGAGCGTGATTCGAGATCTCTTCACACCCGATATTGAACGCGTCGTCGTGGATTCCAAAACGCTCTATCGCGAAATCCGCGGCTATGTTCGTTCCGTCGCGCCGGGACTTCTGGATCGCATCCAATGGCATCAAAGCCATGAGCCGGTTTTTGATCTCGCCGGTATTGAGGCGCAAATCGAGAAGGGCTTGGCTCGAAAAGTGTGGTTTGGCAGCGGTTCCTATTTGGTGATTGAACAGACGGAAGCGGTCGTGACCATTGATGTGAATTCGGGCCGCTATATCGGCAAGAAGCAACAGGAAGAAAACAATCTGAAAGTCAACTTGCAGGCCGTGCGCGAGATTTGTCGCCAGATTCGGTTTCGGGACTTGGGCGGAATCATCATCATTGATTTCATTGACATGAATGAAGAGAGAAACCGCCGGCGAGTGGGGGAGGAGATGCGCAAGGAGATGAAGAAAGATCGCGCGAAATGGGATATCGCACCCATCTCGCAATTCGGCATCATGGAATTGACGCGTCAGCGAACGAGGCCGAGCTTGGTCTACACTTTCAATGAACCTTGTCCCGATTGTGATGGCTCCGGAATGGTGGTCTCGAAGGAGACCATCGTCACGCGATTGGAATGCTGGATCAAGCGCTTCCGAGGCCGAACCGGTGAGTTGGGTCTGACCGTCCGGGCTCATCCCGAAGTCGTCCAGTTTGTCACGAAAGGTCTGAAGTCTCATATCCGACGAATCATGTGGGCCAACCTCATGTACATCAAACTGGAGCCCGATGAGAGTCTGAAATGGGAGGAGTTTCGATGCTATAGCTGGAAGCGGCAGGAGGATGTGACGGATGAATTTCGGACTTGACTTTTGAGGAATATTTTGATATAATACAGTTTTGAAAGCGGGCAAGGTGCTTGCGCTTTCAGGTTGTTTTCACAGTAATTAGTCGAGAATGGGCATGTATGCTATCTGTCAGATAAGTGGCCGACAGTTTCGCGTGGAACCTCAGGGGATTCTGCGGGTTCCACGATTGCAGGCTGCCGAGGGAGAGGCTGTCGAACTGAAAGAGATTCTCTTCGTCTCCGATGAGAAGGGCGTACGCTTCGGGACGCCCCATGTGGATGGACGCGTGGTGGCGCGGGTTCTGTCTCACGGTCGAGAGAAGAAGATCATCGTCTATAAGAAGATTCGCCGCGCGGACTATCGTCGCAAGCGGGGTCATCGTCAGGACTACACGGAAGTGAAGATTGAAGCCATCGAAGCGTAACGGTTTCATTCAGAGAGGGAACTATGGCGCATAAGAAGGGACAGGGAGCTTCGCGCAACGGGCGCGATTCGAATCCCCAGATGCTCGGTGTGAAACGCTATGGCG
>JAZDIW010000333.1:0-9062 GCA_043804575.1 bacterium | reverse complement strand
GTGCGTCTGCGCAATGTCGAGCCGGAGCTCAACCAGGAGGTTATCGAAGAATTCTATCATATGATACGGGCGCAGGAATATATCGCCGGCGGCGGTATTACCTTTGCCGAAGAGATCCTGCGGAAATCCTTTGGAGAAAGGAAGGGAATTGAGTTTCTGCACCGGATTGAGCGCCTGATGAAAGTGAAGGGTTTCAATGTTCTGAAGAATGTGGATCCCAACCAGTTGCTTTCCTTCATGCAGAAGGAACACCCACAGACCATTGCCTTTGTTTTGGCTCATTTGAATCCGGCTCAGGCTGCAAGCATCTTGGTTGACCTGCCGCCGGACCTACAGGCGGAGGTCGTGCTGCGATTCTCCTCCATGGAACGGGTGTCGCCGGAGACGATTCAGTCTGTGGAATCGGTATTGGAGTCACGCATTGACTTCACTCAGAGCACCAGTCGGTTGGGAGGCGTGAAAGCGATTGCGGAAATCCTCAACCTCGTCGGCCAGTCGGCGGAGCGAGCTATTTTGGCCAAGGTGAATGAAACCACTCCGGAAATTGCCACCGAAATCAAGAATCTCATGTTCGTCTTTGAAGATGTCGTGATGTTGGATGACCGCTCGATCCAGAGGGTCCTGAAGGAAGTGGACAACAAGGAATTGGCTCTGGCCCTGAAGCATATTTCCCCGGAAACCAAGCAGAAAGTCTTCGCAAACTTGTCGGAGCGGGCGGCCAATGTGATCAAGGAAGAAATGGAGTACATGGGACCGGTTCGTCTGAAGGATGTCGAAGAAGCCCAGCAGCGCATTGTGGATATCGTCCGTCGGCTTGAAGAAGCCGGCCTTGTGGTCGTTGTGGGCGGATCGAAGGCAGAGGCGATGGTGGAATGATGAGAAACGGTCATCAGACAGGAAGAACCGCAACCGTCTTGGCGGGAAAGCCCGCCGAAGAACTTCCGCTTGCGAAGTTCGAAAAGTTTGCCACGCGGCCGGTCAATTACTTCCGCGGAATCGCACCGATATCCGAGGAATCCTCCTCTTGCTTGAGCGAAGACGAACTTGCTCAGCGGGTGGAGCAGCAATTCGAGGCGGAGCGACAGCTCTTTGCCAAGGAACGGGAGACGGCCTATCAGCAGGGTTTGGAGGATGGATTTGCCAAAGGGAGAGAAGAAGGATACCGGCAGATACGGCCTGCGATCGACCTGCTCCATGACTGGAACCGAATGATTCAATCCGAGAAAACAGAGCTTGCGCGCCGATATGAGGGCGATGTTCTTGAGCTGGGATTTCTGATTGCCAAGAAGATCCTTGGCGAGGAAATCGCCGCGCGGCCGGATGCCATTGTGGGGGTTGTTCGACAGGCTCTGCGCAAAGTCTTGCATGCGGATTCGGTGACTCTTCGCATCCATCCGGATGATTGGAAGGTTTTGGAGGAGGCTCGGGAGCGACTCTCCGCCGAAGGAACCGTCCGCATGCCTTTGGAGCTCAAGGCCGACAGTGCCGTGGCTCGAGGCGGCTGTATCATCGAAACGGAAAGCGGACTATTGGATGCCGGATTGGAGAGTCAACTGGATCGTCTGCGGAATTTGCTTACGGAGAACAACGGGGAGAAGGTCAGTGAGCGTGTCGACCTCGACATTGCGCAGTAAATATATCCACCGGTTGCCCTCCTTGGATCCCTATCTTCGGCGTGGGCGCGTGGAACGAGTGACCGGCCTGATTCTGGAGGCGCGGGGGCCTCGCGTGCCTATCGGGGAACTGTGTCGAATTGAGACTTCTGCGGGCAGGCTTCTGGCGGAAGTCGTGGGATTTCGTGACCAGTCCACGCTTCTGATGGCACTTCAGGAAACGGCAGGGTTGGGCCCGGGCGATGTGGTGACGGCCCTTGGCCAGCCTATGCGCATTGGTGTTGGAATGGGACTTCTGGGTCGCATCGTCAATGGACTGGGGGAGCCCATAGATGGCCTCGGGCCCTTCACGCCTGAAGACTTTCGCGTCACGGCTGCCTCCGCACCGGATCCGCTGCGCCGCACACGGATCCGCGAGCCCCTTTCGGTCGGAGTGCGTGCGATTGACGGCATGCTTACCGTTGGCCAAGGACAGCGCATCGGAATCTTCTCGGGCTCGGGCATCGGCAAAAGTATCTTGCTCGGTATGATGGCACGCTATACGAGTGCGGATGTTGTCGTGATCGGTTTGATCGGCGAACGAGGCCGCGAGGTGCGCGAGTTCATTGAGAATGATTTGGGAGTGGCAGGCCGAGCTCACTGCGTCGTCGTGGCCGTTACTTCGGACCAATGGCCGCTGTTACGCGCTCGCGGTGCGATGGTCGCAACCACCATTGCCGAGTATTTCCGGGAGCAGGGCTTGCGCGTCTTGCTGTTGATTGACAGCATCACGCGCTATTGTCAGGCCATGCGCGAAATCGGACTTTCCCTTCACGAACCACCGGCCACGAAAGGCTATCCGCCCTCGGTCTTTGCGGCGTTGCCCAAACTTCTTGAGCGCGCGGGAGCCAGCGAAAAAGGAAGCATCACGGCCTTCTATACGGTGCTTGTCGAAGGGGACGATATGCTCGAGCCGGTGGCGGACGCCACACGCTCCATTCTGGACGGACATATTGTCCTGTCGCGAAAGCTGGCGGCGATGGGCCATTACCCACCCATTGATATCTTGGACAGTCTCAGTCGAGTCATGGTCAATATCGCGGATCCGGAACATCTCGCGGCGGCGACTCGGCTGCGAGATTGGCTTTCGGCGCATCGGGACGCCGAAGACCTCATTCATATCGGTGCCTATGCCAAGGGCTCGAATCCCAAAGTGGATATCGCCCTGGAAAGGCTCCCCAAGATTGAGAAGTACTTGCGTCAACCGCTTGACGAACCGGCGACGGGAGAGGATGCGCGTGCGAGACTTCTGACTCTTGCGTCGGAAGCATGAAACGATTTCGGTTTCGACTTCAGAAGGTTCTCGATGTGCGTCGCATACGCGAGCGTCAGGAACTTGAAAAACTGCAACAGGCCATCCGTCGAAGGAAGCAGGAAGAGAGGAGACTCGATGTTCTGGAGAAGGAAGTGAGGGAGATTCTTCAGATCATGCGCCAGAAACAGCAAACGCCGTTTGAGGCCTGGGCTTATGTGGCCGATGCCAGATATCGCAGGCGAGTTGAGGAGGCGAAAGTCATTCAGATTCAACGCATCGAAGAGACCGCCCGTCAGGAAGAATCCAAACGACAGGAATTCACGGCGGCGCGACGCCAGACTCGCGTCTTGGAGAAACTGCGAGAAGCCCGACACGAGGACTGGAAGCGAGAAGCGTCACGCCAGGAAGACAAGATGTTGGATGAAGTGGCCGCCCATGCCCATGCTCACAATCGAAGGGAGGTTGCGCAATGAAATTGCCGCTGCCACCCAAGACGATCCTCCTATTTGTGGGTAGTTTTCTCCTCATCAATGTCGCCATGTATCTCTTATTGAAAACGACGCAGCCCAAAAGTGCCATTCCCGCCCTGACGGAGAAAAGCGCCTCGTCGGATTCCGCAGCGCACGGATCGGCACCGACTTCTGCGGCGCCGGTTCCGTCTGCGGCCGAGATGAAGAAGGATACGGCCAAGGCTCAGGAAACGAGCCCTTCCGCTGCGGAATCGGGCGGTGTGACCTTTGAAGAACCCCGAGAGTCCACGGAATCCAGTCCGACCACCGCAGAATCCCAAGAGGCCGCTTCCGAACTTGCGCAAAAAACGGAAGAACCGAAGGAGGCTGCGGCGGAATCGGAGGATTCTGACGAGATGGATACGGACGACTATGCGTCAGAAGAAAATGATTCCGATATCCAAGCGGAGGATTTGGCCACAGCGGTGATGGAAGGCAATCCAAAGCATATTCAGCGCTTGGCGAAACTCATGGAGTCCATGAAGCCGCAACAAGCCGCCCTGATTATGACGCGGCTTTCCGATCAGACCATTGTGACACTTTTTATGCGGATGCGTGAGCGCCCCGCGGCGAAAATCCTGGCGCTTCTACCGGTGGATCAGGCTGCGCGGGTCTCGCACCTGATGCTTCATATGGTGAGTTCAGGCTGAGATGAAGAACCTCGCAATTAAACATCGTGCGGATTCAAGACAAGCGCCTTTGTCGGCTCGTCGGCCCAACTTCTTGAAGTTCGGTCAGTCGGTGGGATTCGGCGCGGAATTGCTCTCTCATCTCACCAAGTTTCTTCCGAACGGCAAGACGGATAGCCTGAGGCAAGATAAGACATCTCCTACATCGAAATCCCCCGAAGTGCCACATGCCGACGCCTCGATGCTCCATGGTGCGCCGGTATTCACGGCATTCCCAGAGAGCCAACCGCCGACTCGCTCATCGCAGGCCAACACGAACGAAGCCGGAATTGCAAGACGACCTGTTGATAAGAATTCGGTTCTTGCCTCTGATATGGAGTCCAGGCGAGGAAGGGAAGTGACGCAATCAGCGAATCGCCCATCAGAAAAGACAAACGGTTCTTTGCCTTCTCCAATTCCTCGGTTCACCAAAACAACTTCCGAGACGCCGGTGTACAGCTCTGAATCCAGCCTGAAGAAAACTTCAATCCAAGATGAGTCGCAAATCCGCGCTCTTCGCAACTTTGAGCCCTCGAGTCCGATGAAAGACAGCCTTTCCCAATCTGCTAAGAGAATCATCTTCACCGGTGAATCGGACTCACCTAAAGCAGCTTCGACAGCGCAGCGGGCGGATGAATTGGCTTCTCCACAAAGCCTTCAAGAAGAAACGGGTGGCAAGAAGAGCGCGGGAAAGCAAGAACAAGTCCTGTTCCGCGATCTCCGTTCGAATGGTTCATCGCCCCCGAAATCCGCAAAAGAGACCCCCGTCCAAGTGCGAGAGCAAAACAGAGAGAAGCCTGTGCAAGATACTCCATGGAGTCGCTCTCGCGTTGAAGCTCCGAGGAACTCCTCCGAGAATTCGGCACAGAAATCGAACGCAACTTCGCTTTTTGCCGAAGCAAAGACAGACTCTTTGAGAAATCCTCTGTCGAACCGAGCCACAGCACCCAGAACACAAACGGTGACATCAAGCGGAATTTCCCGTTTGCGGAATACTGCAATCGAAACCGCGATTCGAGAACCGCAACCGTTCGTTTCCCAGAAAGAGCGTAGCCCTGCCAGCGAACCCGCTGCGGTTTTTATGAGAACGGAGCGTCCGGCGCGTGCAAGAGAATCCGCCAGCGAAGAAAAAGCAGGCGAGAAGCCAAATCTTCGACCGGAGACATCGCGCCCGATTCCCACGCGAGAGTCCACAAATTCGGTTGCTGCGGAAGTCGGAAAGGAAAGCACCGTCAAACTTTCCAAGCAGAATCCATCACAGATTGTGGCAACAAGCGAAACCAAATCCGGCAAGATTTCTCAGGCAGAAGAGCGAATTCCATCACAACCGTTCGAGCTCAAAGGGGCCATAAGCACGCCTTCAAAGGAAAATCGCCTGCGGGTCACCCGGCCAATCACCGCGAGAGTGGAGACATTCGACAAATCGGCACAAGCATCGGCCAATCCTCGCGCAGAAGGTCGCCTCCGGACGAGCCCATCCGCTGCATTCCGCTCAACTCCGGCGATACTCCATAAGGAAACCAAGTTCCCCGCGGAAAGACCGTCTGAGACTCCAACGCCTGTGAAGACCTCTCTTCCTTCCGAGAACTCTGCGACGACTATGCCCACGGAAAGGATAAATCCTGACAATCCTCGGACTTTGGCGGGCGAGAAATTTCCGAGCATGCCTCCGCGAGAAGTCAGGATTTCAAATGCGCAACCCGTGGATACAAAACCTGATAGAAGAGAAAGTGTTCCCGTGGCTGACCTGCATCAGGACGGCGCTTCAAGTATTCCCAAGGCAAGCCCCAAGCAGATGGAATCCATCCTTGGATTTCCTACGAAACCGTTGGGCACGGAAAGGCGAGGAAATCCTGCATCGCGAGGTCTGCCTTCGGCTGAGCATGCGAATCCTTCCGCAGAATTGAAAATACCTGCAGGGATACTTCTTAGGCCACAATCTGTCACCTTGTCCAAAGAAATGCCCGCTGCTGGAGTGTCGGGACGGCCCCTTCTCGAAACCGTTCGCAAAGATAAGGCAACACCCATGTCTGCGGAGGTTCGTTCGCCGAAGAATTCCCCGGAAATGAAAGCGGCGCACGCTCTGTCTATTCGCGCGAGTGAGCTGACGGCGAATCACGAAAATAAAAAAGCTCAACAGGCGCAAGAGAGGCCGGAGAACGAAAATCCATGGACGGCAGACTCTTCCGCTCAGTCAACAGGCAAGTCAAGCGCTCAAGAAACCATGACGCAGACGGCGGCCTCTCGCCTGCCTTATCTATCTTTGAAAGTGGAGCAGCTCCAGGAACTTCGCGCACTTCTCGACCAGGTCTTAAAAACCTCTCAGGTGCTTCGCCTCGATGATGGCCATGGCATCCACTTCCTCTGGGCTTCGAAAGAATGGGGGCCAATTCGGTTCGCCATTCGCCAGCACGCGCAGGAAATCATGGCCAAGGTGGAGGTGCAACGCCCGGAGATTCAGACGCTGCTCGAAGCGCATCGAGAAACACTGAGCCAAATCTTCTCCGAACAGGGACTGCACTTGGACCGATTGGAGATCGAATCTCCCTCACAAGCCGAAAATCTTCTCTTGCGCGAGGTGAAATGGGATGAGGCACGACGCTATCGCGAGCAACCGCGGGCTTTCCTTGACCGGAATCCCCTGATTCCTGACGAAAATCTCCCGGTGGAATCCGCACCGGAGGCCCGAGAGGTCGCAGGCCGCGTATGGATCGCCTAAACCCCGAGGCGGCCCTACGATGGAAGGACGGGGCCATCACGGAATTGTCTTGTCAATGTTGAATAAACAGGAGCAGAATCTTGGCCGAAAAGCTTAAGGATGGTATGAACTTTGCACGCCAAAAAGATGGTTCAACACCTGCCTTGTCGAAAGAAACTTTGCGCTGCACATGCGGCTCGCAGCAATGGCGTCCTCGGCACGGATCCTGTGAACGCAAGCCGCTCCCCGTCCTTGTCTGTGTCCGATGCGGAAAAGAACAGCTGGTATCGCGAACAACCTATGCCCTATACCGGTATTTGTGCAGCGACCGAAAGATTGGGCAGGATTTTCGCGAATTATATGACATGACCTAAGAGAAAGGAGGTTTCTATGCCTGTATCCTCAGTAACCTCGAGTTCGGGCTCCGACCCGCCGGCGAGCATGATTACGTCTCGAAGCGCCGCCATGAGCGAGATTGATTTCTTGAAAATGCTGATCACTCAGTTAACGCACCAGGACCCTTTTTCGCCTATGGAGGGAACGGAATTCGCTGCTCAGCTTGCGCAATTCAGTTCCCTGGAAGAATTGCAGAAGATGAGCGGCTATTTGGACGGTTCTCTGCAGGCAAACCTGTTGCTCGCCACCTCCATTAACAGTTCGATGGCGACGACACTCATTGGGAAGACCGTCCGTGCGCAAACCGATACCGTCGAGCTGGCAGAGACGGGGGATGTGTCGATTCAGTTCCTGCTGGATTCCTCCGCGGCGGAGGTTTCCGTGGAAATTGTGGATGAGAACGGTGAGACGGTGCGTCAGCTTTCTGCGGCGGATCTTGACAAGGGAGAAAACGCGATAACCTGGAACGGATGCGATGAAGAGGGTCACCGCCTGGAGTCCGGCGACTATACCATCCGTGTGACGGCCAAAGACAGCAGCGGACAGAGCGTGGGGGTGACGCCGTACTTCCAAGGGCTTGTCACCGGCGTGCTTTATCGCGATGGCGTGGCGATTCTGCTCGTTGGTTCGCGCGAATTGACTTTGGGTGATATCATTGCTGTTTATAACGAGAATCCCGAAAGAATCCCCATTGGGTAAGGAGGTATCCGATGACTGAACTCTCGAAAATTCCACCGATTGCGCGAGTGGACAGCCCGGCAGCCGTTGAACCCACGCCCCAGCCAAGAAGAGTGGGAAAGGAAAGCTTCTCCCATGTCTTGGACAAAACGCTGGGACGCCCGGAGCCACTCGCGTTTTCCGCCCATGCGCGGGCCCGGCTTCTTGAGCGCCAAATTGAACTGACGCCGAACCAGATGGACCGGCTTGAGAAAGGCGTTGGACAGGCGGCGCAGAAAGGAGCCAAAGACTCGCTGGTTCTCTTGGACAACTTGGCACTGCTCGTCAGCATCCGCAATCGCACGGTGATCACGGCGATGGACGATGCGCGGATGCGTGAGAATGTATTCACTGAAATTGACAGTACCGTAATCGTTTAACCAAACACGGGCCGGCCCTCTTATGAGGAGGCCCTGAGGGGTGGATCGACTGAAACCCTTAGGAGGAAACAAACT
The DNA here is from genome assembly GCA_043804575.1 of bacterium. Lineage (GTDB taxonomy): Bacteria > Electryoneota > RPQS01 > RPQS01 > DYHQ01 > JAZDIW01. Next base: position 712 of record JAZDIW010000333.1, on the reverse strand, counting down.
ATGATGACCGCACTCTTCAGCGCAGTTTCCGGATTGCGCAATCACCAGTTGCTGATGGATGTCATTGGAGACAATATCGCCAATGTCAACAGCATCGGATTCAAACAGAGCCGAGTGTCGTTTGCGACGGCACTCTCCCAACTCTTGCGAAACGCCCAAGGACCCACCACAGGACACGGCGGCATGAATCCCATTGAGGTAGGTTTGGGAAGCCGTGTATCTTCGATTGACCGTATTTTTACTCAAGGCAACTTTGAGAATACCGGCAGCCGAACGGACATGGCCATTCAGGGCGACGGATTCTTTATTGTAGGCTCTGGTTCGGAACAGTTCTATACCCGCGCGGGGAATTTCCAAATTGACGCCAATGGCGCCCTTCTGGCCCAAGGAGGTCGCTACTATGTCTTGGGTCGTTTGGCCGATGCAACGGGGACCCTGATTTCGTCGTCCTCCGTGGAGCCTTTAGTGCTCCCCTTCGGTGAAAAGGATCCGGCAAAAGCGACATCAGAAATCAAATACTCCTGCAATCTGAACGCAAATGCATCGAAGGAGCAGACATGGACTGCGTCCACGGCCTTTGCAGCCAATAGCAATCCGGCGAGCGGCTCAACTGAAATCAACACCTTAGATCAAGTCACGGCGGATTTGGATGACGGCGACACGATCCAGATTACGGGAACCAGCCAAGACGGGACAGCCGTTTCCGTAATCT
>JAZDIW010000332.1:0-2636 GCA_043804575.1 bacterium | reverse complement strand
GGAGAGTCGTGTTGCTGGTGAATACCTGATTTTGAAGGGTCGCGGTGAAAAAGTCCGTGTGAGTGTATTCCACATTATAGATTCCCGGCACGATGTTTTTGCTGAAATAGCCGGAGGCTTGCGTGTAAGTGGAGTCGGTAACCGCCGAGGGGCTGACTTTAATGAATTTGACCTTCGTTGCCGAATAGTCGCTTTGGCCCTCGAGGTAACAAAAGCCGTCCACTAAAACGGCAAAGCTGGTCTGCACAAGGCCGAGCAGGAGAAGAACAGATAAAATTTTTCGCATGGGATGCCTCCTACCTTTTCGGGCTGACAAAAAGCCCGTCCACGACGAAGAAACTGGCGCCCGTCGCGAAGGAGGGTCTTTTGCATTATCAACGCCTCGAACTTCGCGCATCTCAGGCTGACCGATTCAATATATGAAACCAGACGCCCGATGTCAAGAGAATTCTTTGCTGAGCCCGATTTTGCGAGGAAAAGCACCAAAACGGGCGGACACATGGGTCCGCCCCTTCGAATCGTTCCGGATTGCGGGCGGGTCTGGAGACCCGCCTCGGCGAATTGGTGGTTGCCGGGCGGGTGACACACCCACCACGGCGGCTGCAGGCGATAGCCATGCGCCATTGCGGGTCTGGAGACCCACAACGGCGGCTAAATCGCGGGAATCGGAAGGTTGGAGAGGCGCACCCCGAACTCCTGAAGTCGGCTGTCCATAATCTTCTCAAGCTCCCGCTGCACGGGGGAATCGAGAGGCGGGGGTTGATGCTTTTGAAGCGTCTTTTCGACGGAATCGTGAGCGCGGGCGAAGGCGGTACGGGCGGATTGCTTTTGGGAAGATTCGTCCGTCATGCGATCCACGATTTTGCTGGGATAGTAGGCTTCCTCTTTGAACCAGCGCAGCGTGTGCGGATGGCTGAGAAGATTGCGGTCGCGCAGCAGAGCTTCCATTAGTTCGGGAATGCTCGCGCCTTCACGAGGCTCGATGCCCCGAGCTAATCGCAGCGCCGCACCGCAAATTTCATGGTCAATCGCGAGCTTCTCGATGCTTTGCGCATTCTCAAAATCCATCATCCCCGGCCCGGAAATCATGTTGACGCCAGCAAGCACGGCCATCAGCGCCCCCATCCCGCTTTCAAACCCCGCCTGAGCATCCACGACTTTCGCATCCGATAATCCCATATAAGCATGCGTCGGCAGCCCCAGATGTTTGCCGACTTGCGCGAAGGCCGCGTCAATCATCATCGTTTCGATAGCGCCCATCGGAGTCGTCGCGGTGCGCATATCGAAGAGCGCGGGCGAACCGCCATAGATAATCGGTGCGCCGGGCGCGGCGAGCTGGTGAATCACGATGCCCGACAAATCCTCGGCGCAATGCTGAACAACGGCTCCATGAAGCGAAACGGGCGCAGTCGCTCCGGTCAACGGCATCGAAACGAGCTCAGCCGGAATTCCTGCGCGGGCGGCGTCAATCAAATCTTGGCAAGTCAAATCGCTCCACATCAGAGGCGGCGAAGGGCAGCAATCGAAAATCGCGAGCGGCTTCTCGCGCAGTGCTTTCTCGCTTCCGCGCACGGCGACAAGCATTCGCTTCATCACATCAAACGAGCCGCGTTTGAAAGTGCCTGTCACGACGGGCTTTGTTCCATTAGAGAGCGCGATGAAGAGACGGATGCTGTCGGAGACTTCGGGTGGCACATCGCTTGGAACAACGCCTGTGCTTTGCGCGACAAAATTCGGCAGCGCATCAATCAAAATGGCGAAACGGATTGCGTCGGCGATTTTGCCTGGACGCAATTCGCCCGTTTCATAGTCGAGAATTTTTAGCGCCGCCGAGCCCGGGTCGAAATGAGAGCGGTCGCCGCCCAAATCGGCACGCAGCTCGCCAAAGCGATCATAGAGCTGGATAGATGAGGGAGCGGTTTTCAGGCACTTTTCGATAAGCTCGCCGCGAATTTTGATGCGCCCGTTCTCAATCTTGGCGCCGGAGCCAAGAAGAAGCTTTTGCGCATCGGCATTTTCCACCATGACGCCGCTTCGCGCCAAAATTTTGAAAGCATCCTCCAGAATGCTCTGGACTAATTCGCTCGATAGGATTTCAATACGAGGTCGCACTGGGGACACAGGAATTACCTCCGATAAGGACAGCTTTCTTCGCCGCAAAGAGCGCACTTAGGAACTCGAGGCTCGGTCGGGGCTGAAGTGGACAGTCTCATTGCAAACGAAATAGATTTCAGAGGATTCATCAGAAAAGTGTCGCTCAAAGAGACTCCCACACGATGGGAGGGTAGGAGCGAAAAGATGGTGTTTTGCCCGGAAGCCAAACTCCAATCTCCATAACCCGGGCTGAAGCGCGGATGGGATGACAAGCTCTGCATGGCTGCTTCCTTGCAGATGCGAGTTTCGAGTGCCTCGGCCAGACTCTCCACCATTTCCGAACCGACGGCATCCAGAGCGGTTGCGGATGCGAGTTGATTCTTGCGCGTGAGCTCGCGCACTTCCTCTTCGAGCGCCGAGCCAATCGTGCAAATTGCAAGGACGACGGGGCTCTCGTCGTTATAGAGAAAAGCATCGTTCTCGATTCTTTCAAAGAAGCCGTACACAGCGCGCGGCTTTGCAAGATGATGCCCGGCGAGCAT
>JAZDIW010000331.1:0-3382 GCA_043804575.1 bacterium | reverse complement strand
GCAAGCTGGGCGCTACGAGCATGTCGATAGCCAAAAGCATCTCTGGCTCACTACTGGCTCTATCACTTTGCATTTCAGCGAAGGCCCAGCTCCCCTTCAATGAAGGAGACTGGGTTTCGTATCTGGATTTTCGGCAAGTGGCGGCGCTGGACTGGGGATACCGCTACCTCTTCGCGGCCACAAAAGGCGGTGTTCTTTGCTATGACCTGAACCGGAGACGGTGGGACGAGCCGCAGGCGGTCGGTTACTCCATAGACAAAGCGATTCCCCTGACGGGCGCCGTCGCGCTAATCTATGACGAAGAAACGAATTTCCTGTGGGTCTGCACCCACGGAGAGATTCTGCGATGGGATGTAGGGGCTCGTCGGTGGCGAAGGGAAGCGCGGGATCTCTGGCTCGCCGATGATCGAGTCGTCAACATGGGCGTTGGGGCGACCAAGATTTACATCGAGGTGATTCCGGGGCGAATCTATGCCCAGCTTTTTGTGCCGGGAAGTCCGCTGCCCCGACAAGGCTGGCAGCAATATGTGCGTCGTTTCAGCGGCGACCGCCAATTTGGCGGCTTCTATCCGGATTTCTCTGACATCAATGGACAAGTTCGATGGCGCGGTTTGCGCAGCAAGTTGCCGCTCTCCGGCGAGCAACTCTACGGTCGAATCGGCATTGGCCCGGCGAACTTTCCGGATTTGAGACTGCCGGATGGCGCCCTTTTCGTGCCTGCGGGAGAGGTGCAAGACAACTTCTTACGACCTTTTCCCATTACGGATTGGCTGGTGGACCGCTGGGGGACTTTTTGGTTTTCGACTTGGGGCGCAGGAATCGGCAGCGCGGACCTGCGCAGCGGGTTTGCCGAGGTGTTTCCCATGGGCCTGGCCGGGAATGATGTGCGGGCCATTCGGCTCAGCGGCCAAGACATCTGGATAGGAGGCGAGAATGAAGCGCCTCTTCTCGGGATCACTCGCTGCTCTCGGGATTTCCGGAAGTGGCGCTATGTCGAGCGCCGCGCGGATCCTCAGATTCTCTCGACAATCGTGTATGATTTTGAAGAGACAAACGATTTTGTCTGGGTTGCAACGGAAGAAGGTCTCTTGGCGTTTAAGAAGAAGGGAGAATGGCTGCGCCTGGGCCTGAAAGATGGCCTTTGGAGCGACCGAATCCGAGCTCTGGCCGCGAATGATTCGCAGCTTTGGGTGGGGACCGACCGGGGATTGAATCTCGTTAGCCTGCCGGGTCTTGCCGTCTGGCGCCATGAGCATCCCGCTCTTGGGGATATTGGCATCCTGCGACTTCGGCTGCAGAAAGATACTCTCTACATCGGAACACCCAACGGGCTCTTCAGAGGTTCTATTCGAGATAGAGTGTTCACCTACTTTCCGCTTGATCCCGGCCTTCTGGCGGCGCCGATTCGCGACATTTCCGTTATGGATGATGAGGTTTGGGTAGCCACGAGGCAAGGCGTCCAAATCTATAACCGCACTTCGGGAACAACGCGCTCGTGGGACGCGACCACTTACTTGGATGGAGCCGAGCCTGTCTGTCTTCTGGCAACGCCGCCCGCCGTCTGGGTGGGAACGGGAAATGGATTCTGGCGATGGTGGCGCGAGCGCAATGAGTGGATAGACTACTCCGCCGAGGATGGCCTTGTGAATGCGGAAGTGCAGATCATTCGACGGGATGGTGACGATTTGCTCATCGGAACATCCGACGGCTTGACGCGTTTCTTTTGGAATGATCCTCGGCGACTGAAGTAGCGAACAGGAGGTCTCTTTCTCGTGAGAATGTGCGAGCGCTGCAGCGAGCAGCCTGCATCGGTTGAATTCGTGCAAATCATCGGCAATGTGCGCAAGCACACTTATTTGTGCCGAGAGTGCGCCCTGGAGCATAGTCTCGAAGGCCCTATCGAGACCCTTCGTGCTTTCGCTCAGCAGATCTTTCAGCAGTGGCTTGCGGCCGCCGGGGAACAGAAGGAGCCGCTCGAGATTCCCGAAGCCCCCTGTCGAGAGTGTGGGACAACCTTCCGGAAATTTCTCGAATCGGGCCTTTTGGGCTGCCCCGTTTGCTATGCGGAATTCCACGACGCGCTCAAACCCGTCTTGCGCAGACTGCATGGAGTCACACGCATGAAAACGGCGGAAAGCGAGCGGGATGCGGAATCTCAAAAAGCGAGGCACATGGAACTGGAAGCGGAGCTTCAGAAAGCTCTCGCCGGCGAAAACTACGAGCTCGCCGCCAAGATTCGCGACGAGCTGAAGAAAATCAGGTAATCATCGCTTCCCCCATGACGGAAGACATTCACAAAGAGACTCATCGGGCGTCGGTGCTTTCACTGCTTCCTCCTCTGCCGGGATGGCTGAGCGGAGAGGAACCCGAGAGTGCCATTATCCTTACGACTCGCCTGAGATTTGCCCGGAATCTGCATGGCGAGCGTTTTCCTCACCGGCAGGACAGGGCCGAGCGCCTTCGGGTCTTGGAAAAAGTGAGGCAGGCCTGGGAGGGCTTCGCCCCTACCGTGAAATTCGCCGCACTGGAGGAGGTCCCGCCTGTCGAGGCGGGCCTTTTGGTGGAACGCAGGCTCGTCAGTCCCCAGATGATGCAAGATGAACTCCCCCGGGGTGTGTTTTTGTGGACAAACCGGGATATATCGCTGATGATCCTCGAAGAAGACCATCTGCGCTTGGCGGGGATCCTACCGGGATTGCGACCTCGTGAGGCGTATGAACTTCTGAAGCCTATTGAGGATGAATTGGAACGAAGGCTCCCGATTGCCTATGACTCGGAACGCGGCTACCTGACCACTTGTCCGGCGAACTTGGGGGATGCCATCCGCATCTCTTTCTTCTGCCACTTGCCCGGACTTGCCTTGACGGGCGAAATGGAGAATTTGGTGCAAGCGGTTTCCGACGCGGGAGTCACGGTGCGCGGATTCTGGGGAGAGGGGTCGGAGATCTTGGGCAATATCTTTCAATTCACCGACGGCCCCAGTCTCTCGCTCCGACCCGAGGAGAGTCTTCAAAGAATGGAGACCCTCGGACAACAAATCGTGGAGCGGGAAGCGGTGGCTCGCATCACATTGCAGGAGAAATCGGTCGTGGCCTTGCAGGACAAAATCGCGCGCGGCTTAGGGATCCTGCAAACATGCCGAATGCTGGAATCGGCCGAGAGCCTGGCGCTCTTTTCGGCCATGCGGCTGGGGGTGGACCTGGGATGGATCCGGGAAATCGACCGTCACACCATTTCGCGGCTCACGCTCGAGACCGGACCGGCTTATTTGAGCCTTTCTCTGGGAGAAAAGACGGACGCAGGCAATCGGCGGGAACTGCGGGCAGAAAGAGTACGCAAGGCTTTTGCCAACGCAAGTTTCTGTGCTTAAGTCACTTCGGGG
>JAZDIW010000330.1:0-2565 GCA_043804575.1 bacterium | reverse complement strand
GCCCTCTATTGGATGAACGATTTCCACATCGATGCTTTGCGCCTCGATGCGACTCACGCAATCTTTGATTTCTCAGCCCGCACGTTCCTTGAGGATCTTGCAGACACCATTCACGGGAACGCCGATTGTCGGAACCGTCGCGCCTATCTTATCGCCGAGAGCAACCAGAATGACGTGCGGCTGGTTTACACGCGCGAACGCGGCGGCTATGGTCTGGATGCACAGTGGAACGACGACTTCCATCACGCCATGCACACGCTCCTAACCGCCGAGCAAAGCGGATATTACGAGGATTTTGGGGAATTCGGTCAGCTGGTAAAGGCCTACCGTGAGGGCTTTGTTTATTCAGGAGAATACTCAAGGTACCGGCGGCGCCGCCACGGAAGCTCCTCTCTCGATGTTGCGGGCCATAAACTTGTGGTATTCGCGCAGAACCATGACCAGATCGGCAACCGGATGCTCGGTGAGCGCTTGAGCAGATTAGTCTCGTTTGATGAACTAAAGCTCGCAGCGGGCGCCGTCTTGCTGTCTCCCTATGTTCCGCTCCTATTCATGGGTGAAGAGTACGGCGAAGCAGCCCCGTTCCAGTATTTCATCAGCCACTCGGATCCGCAGTTGATTCGGGCCGTGCAGCGTGGCCGGCGTGAAGAGTTTGCCGCCTTTTCCTGGCAGGGAGTGATCCCTGATCCTCAGTCTGATTTCACTTTCCTCCAGTGCAGGCTTGATCATCGCCTAAAAGACGAAGGACAACACGATACCCTCTATCGTTTCTACAGAGAATTGATTCGACTGCGCAAAGCGCTTCTCGCCATGGGGCTGCTTTGCAAGGAAAGAATGGAAGTGGCCGGACTGGAGAAGCAGACGGTATTATCGGTTCGGTACTGGAACGAGGAAAACGAAGCGATCGCGCTTTTTAATTTTAGAGAGAGTCCGACCTCGATCGCCCTGCCCTCCCCCCTCGAACAATGGCGAAAGCTGCTCGACTCGGCGGAGCCGTGCTGGGACGGCCCAGGAACCCGAACTCGGGAAGAGGCAGAAAGGCCGGAAGAAGAGGCCATTCCCCTTGATGCCAAGGCACTGGTGCTTTTCGTGAAGAAGAACTGAGCACAATGGAACAGTATATCTGCATTCACGGCCATTTCTATCAACCACCGCGTGAAAACCCGTGGCTCGAAGCTGTAGAGCTTCAGAATTCCGCCCATCCCTATCACGACTGGAACGAACGCATCACGGCCGAATGCTACGCACCCAACTCGGCCTCGCGCATTCTTGATGACAAAGGCAGAATTGCAAAAATCGTCAACAACTACTCCAGCATCAGCTACAATTTTGGTCCTACACTGCTTTCCTGGTTGAAGGAAAATGCGCCGGATACCTACCAGGCGATTCAGCAGGCCGATTACGAGAGCCAGAAGAAGTTTTCAGGGCATGGCTCCGCTCTCGCTCAAGCTTACAACCATATGATCCTGCCGCTCGCCAATCGGCGGGACAAGCATACGCAAATAGTATGGGGCATCCGCGACTTTCAGGACAGGTTGGGCCGTGCCCCCGAGGGCATGTGGCTGCCGGAAACAGCGGTCGATCTCGAGACACTGGACATCATGGCAGAGCTGGGACTCAGCTTTACGATCCTGGCACCGTCTCAAGCAAGCCGCGTTCGCGGAATCCATGAATATGAGTGGCGAGATGTGGCCGGAGGCCGGATTGATCCGTCCCGGGCATATGAGGTGCACCTGCAGTCCGGGCGGAGGATCGCCGCCTTTTTCTACGATGGTCCGATCTCCAGTGGTGTTGCCTTCGAATCCTTGCTCTCGCGAGGCGAAAATCTTGTCAATCGGTTGCTCGGCGCCTTCAACAGTGCCCGCAACCGGCCCCAACTCGTTCATATAGCAACGGACGGCGAGACCTACGGACACCATCAACGCTTCGGGGATATGGCGTTGGCTCATGCTTTGAATCTTATTGAGTCTGGGGGCTCGGTTCGACTCACCAACTACGGCGAATTCCTCGAAAGGCACCCGCCAGCAGAAGTTGTGGAAATCTTCGAAAACACTTCATGGTCTTGCGCACACGGCATCGAGCGCTGGCGCAGTAATTGCGGCTGCCGGGCCAACATGTCTCCGGATTGGAATCAGTCTTGGCGCGCGCCGCTTCGCGAGGCCTTCGACTGGCTGCGCGATATGCTCGCGCCGCTTTATCACCTGAGTTATGCACAGAAACGCCCGAAATGCCCCTCGGTGACTGCCAGATCAAGTAACCGTGATTGAGCCAAATCTCCCTCTAAGAATGTGACACTGTAAGCCCTTGATCAGCGTATATTTGCAGTTTGTGCATAAATTTCTATGCACGGGTAATTCTTGGAAACTATTGATCATGCTGGGCTGCGCTCTATCGGCTGTTTAGAGAAATAATCCGATGTCTATTTATTCTAGAGACACTTCTAACCACACCTTTATTATGGCGTCTCAAATGCTTCGGGATCGGGGGCATTATTTGTTGTTGGCGGTCTTCCTTGTTTTGTTGGCGAACCTCGGCTTTGGTTTCATTCTCAGAGGAGTGCGGCTT
>JAZDIW010000329.1:0-10397 GCA_043804575.1 bacterium | reverse complement strand
GAAAGATTGCTTCAGTCGAGGCACGAGTCTCTGGTCAATCTCGACCGCAACAATTCTTGCAGGCGAATCGGCTAAGTAGCGCGTCAAGATTCCTCGCCCCGGGCCAATCTCAATAACAACATTGCCCTCGGAAATCTCCAGAGCCTCCACGATTCGCCGCGCCATGTTCTCGTCGGTCAGAAAACACTGCCCGAGGCTCTTCTTTGGTGTCAGTGGACTGTCAGGTCTTTGCCTTCTTACGACTATCATCGCCGAGTTATGCGTATCACCCACCCTTTCGCTTCTCCTATAATCTACCAAAAACCTGCCCCAGAAGCAAGAATCGGCAGTGGCGAACAAGAAAAGGCCTCGGTTGCAGCCGAGGCGCTTTGGCGGATACCATCCATTGTGTTAAATTCAGACAATAACTCCATTTTCAGCGCGCGATGAAATTCGTTGTCGTGCCGGCCACAGATAGCTGTCATTCCCGCGAAAGCTTTTCAGAATGTCATTCCCGCGAAAGCGGGAATCCACCCTCTACCAAATCATCATATAAATCCCGCCATCCGGGATTCTCTTTTTCAATCAATTCAATTTTCCACTGTCTGTACCATTTCTTCATTTGCTTCTCACGAACCATAGCGGAGTAGATGTCATTGGTTTGCTCAAAATAAACAAGTTGATGCACCCCGTATTTCTTCGTAAATCCTTCTACGAAGTCGTTCTTGTGTTCATGTACTCTTCTAATTAAATCATTGGTCACCCCGATATAGAGCGTTCCTCGCTTTCGCGAAGCCAAAATATAGACATAATAGGTTTTCATTATGGTTTCCCGCTTGCGCGGGAATGACATTCTGAACAGCTTGTTCGGGAGTGGCAGGGAGGGGAGTAGGACAGCAATCCCCGCGTACGCGCGGACCGCCTTCACCCTCGAGTTTCCTCGATTAATCCACCCAAAAGCCGACCAAAATGCAAGAACAGAGATGGACATAAAACAAAAGACCCCAGTTCGCTGCCGAGGCATCTGCATGAGGGACAAACGCAGAGCGAAGGGGCAATTATGAACCTTCGACAGGTCTCACAGCGGGCGTCGGCTTTTCCGGCACGAAGTCAATCGCTCCAACGGCCATTCTTCTGTGTTCATTGTTTCTTTCCCATTCCATCTCAAAATCTGACGGAACCTGAACGGCGATCTTTGTAACGCAGTATTTCTTGCATATGAAATCGGATGTCCCTGTCGAAATTATTTTGTATGCGCGCAACTCTGCCTCGATACCTATGGTCGTTGGTTCTTCATCTGAACCGATGAAATATCTACCCGCAAAGAAAATGGTTCCGTTGTCATTCTTGAGAGACCACGGAGCTGTTGTCAATAAATCATATATTGCTGCAAACTCGCGAAAATGCTTCCTCAGCTCGGATCTTCGAAGAGACACTTTTTCTGACGGAATTGCAATGTATTTCTGGAATGCCTCTTGGTACGCGCGACTCTCCTCCACTTTTTGGTATCGCGGCACAGTCGCTTTCAAGTGTTCATAGGTCTTCGTCTTGGCAAATTCCACTTTTGCTTCCTCCAAAGTCATAGAAGCAGTTTTCAAACTGGTATCCAAGAAGCTCAAGGTATGCCGCTGCCCCGGCGAAAAGAACTCTCGACCTGAAAAGAAATCGTCCCAGAATTGATCAAGCTCGTCAGGATGCACCTCAGGAACGGGTATTGCGGGGTAGTCAATCGCCGGGAAATACCAGAGCAGTTCCCGAATCACATAGTTGCTGCATATGCGAATGTCATCATTGATGAGTGAAGCTCGAACATCCCCACGCCATAGCTGTGTTTGTCCCTCTTTATCGAACACCTCTATGCTGATACTTCCTGCATATATTTTTTCGGTCTTGGCGACCCCCAACCACGCTGTCGGAGCCAGAGTTGTCGTTTTCCATATTCCCGAAGCCAATCCATAATTTGTCAGAAACAATGCGGATCGGTATGTTCCCACCACACCATAGGCCACTTGGGTTGCCGTCACATATTCCTTTTCCTCCTTCACTTCAAAATAGAGTCGAACGCGAATGTCAAAGCCTTCTTCTCGCAAGTGATAACCTTTGCGTTCCAGACACTGTGCTATCTGCGTGAAGAGATATTTTTCAAGAATTTGATTCCGGGCTTTTTCGGCTGTGCCAGTCTCCTGCAAGTCCAAAGTGAATTTGGAAAGCTTTGACCAGTCCACACCTGGCAGGGCATAGATTTTCGTTGGTAATGGCGGTATTTCTTTTGGCTCAATTGTGATCTTTTGTGGCGCGCATGAGATCGCAATGAAAGAAATTCCTACGCAGAAGGTCAGAACCAGCTCTTCCTTCAACCGCAACATGTCCTCCTCTTATGTCACGAACTAAAAGAAATAATCCACCTGCACGCGAAAACTAAATTTGGTGGATTGCACATTGTCGCCGCCGAAGTTGACGCCCGATTGCGGGTCGGGATACTCATTGCTTCTCCGTGCTTGCACGAAGGTCTTCGGATAGCTGTTCTCGCCCGTCAGCTTCAGCCGAAGGGCCAAGTGATCCGAGAGGCGGTTCGAGATAGAAAACCACCACCGCATCGCTTTCCCATCGAGAACCACAAAGTCCGTATCCTCAAAATTCCAGAAGAAACCGTCATAAATCAGCCACGATGCGCGCAATTTCAGACGAGGCGAGAAATTGTGCGTAAGCTGCAGCCCAATCGCCTCAGAAGGGGATACGGCTTGACCATCCACGGGATTTTCGCCCGTTGGAAGGACTTCATCTACAAGGCGTGGTCGCGGCGCAAATCGGGTGTAGCCGCTGGCATAGATTAAATCAAAGGCGTCATAGCGTGAGAGTTGCAGACTCGCCATCAGCCGATTCTCGTAAGTCTGAAACATGGTCGGCGATGTCCAGTTGAATGCGCTGCGTCCTTGCAGTTTCTGCCGAACGCGAATAATCACAGGCCACACTGGCCGATAGGTTATCTTCGCCACCCAGCGGTAGTAGTCCGCGGCATCCCCTTTGCGTTGCCAATTGTCAATTTCACCGACGACTGTCAGCGGCCGCGAAATCTGATAGCGCGTCTCTAAGTAAACACCTTCTTCGGATTGCGGCGACGGCGAATTACGCTCGAGCTGAGCAAAAACGGGATCGCTCAGGTAATACTCGTCCTCGTAGGTTGTGCCTTTGTAGCGGTGATAATTGGAAAAGCCTCGGTTGTAAGGATTGTCGAAGTCAATATCGTAATTGCGATAGGCCGCAAGAACATGGAGACTGTTCCATTGCGACCATGCCAGCGCAACCAAGCCTTTGGGGTCATCGCCGAGTTTGAAGAAGGAGCCGTCCTTCTCCAGCTCGCCGTACTCGACCTGAATCGAAGTATTGCCAATCACGGTGCCCAGTTCAAAGCCATAGACGCGTCGCGACCCTTGAGCCTTGCTCCAGAGTGGCGAAGTGGCCGTCGAGCGATACCCCCGCAGAATCTCGCTGTTCATGGGCGTGTCGGCGATTTCATCTAACTCTTCCGGGTGAATCACGGGATAGATGTCCACGAGCGTATCTTGACCACTCCGCGTTATAGCCGCTTTTTGATACGACCTGCCGAAATCGGGTTTGATGGGTTTGTCATAGAGGAACTCGGTGAAAGTGAGTCCCGCGTAGCTGCCCGGCCAAAGCCGGAATTGAATGTTCGCGCCGTAGCCCATCTCCGTGACGGCATTCAACATACTTTGCTTGCCCTCAAAGGCAGGCACGGTCACCGTATCGCCGTTTCCGAGCAGCTGCTTCGTCGGGTAGATGTCGTAATCGAGCCGCGGCGAAAGCGTAATCAGTCGGTTCATCGAGCCATCCGGATTCAGAATCGCATCTTTCTTGCCGTAGGACCAGAAGCCGACGCCGTGGAATTTGCCGTAGGTCGCCTCGCCGGCCGCGCCGGAGAGCGCGAATTCGTGTCCTCGCGAAAGGTCCGGTGCAATGCCCGTGATGCGCTTGTCAAAACCGAAGCCCGTGTAGCGCGGATTGAAGAAGTCGCTATTCTCAAGAATCACGCCTTGACCGAGGGAAATCTGGTAATTCCCAAGGTAGAAACGGTCCAGTCGCACGGATCCTACCTTCTGTTTTTCCGTGCCGGCAAACCATTTCATCTTCGGGATTCGGAGATCGCCGGAACCGACATAGTGCGTGGGTTCCCCAAGGCTGCGATGGAAAAGAAGTCCGCCCTTCCAACGCTGGTCATAAACAAGCCGCAGCTTATGAGAGATATCGGGAGTAGGATTCACAATCGCCGCGCTGGGGATCGCGAGTTCCTCATCATAAAAATAGGGCGTGTTGTAGGTTCGGAACGAATAGAAACCATGGAGCTGCTTCGGGCGATACATCTCTTCATAACCGACATAGTTGCGCGCATTCATATAGCCCCAGCGCGACAATCCCGGCACCGCGGCCAAATCCCGGCGACCTTGCAGCGGCCCGATCCGTTGAATATGATTGTAAATCGAAACGGCATCCACCGGCGAGACATTCTGCAAATCCATCAGCTCATCGAGCGTCGCCGTGTTGATATTCATCGGTTCTGCCAGCCGGTCAATCCATTCGTCAATCAGTCCGACGTTCGTTCCCTCTTCCGTGCCGAGCGCCTCAATGCGAAAGTAGGCTTCATCAATGCGCTCTTGGCGTTCATCCGCCTCGCTGGGCGGATTGACTCGCACCAGAGGCTTGATTCTCAGCAGCGTCTCTTGATCAATTTGCGGCAGCTCACTCAGTTCATAGATGCTCGAAATCGGCCCTTCATAGGTCAAGCGCTCGTAGATGGCGAGCGCCTGCTCGTCCGTGACGGGAAGCGATTTTATCTGCTCCAAAGAGGCGCGATTCAGGTCCAGCGGCTCGGCTCCGTAGAGCGCGATGGCTCCGACAAGCAGCGCAACCAAACAAAGCTGCTCAGCTTTTATCCAATACCTCACTTGCCTCTCCAAACATCCACAAGTGATTGTTCGATTTGAAACCCGATTCCCACCTGATGCGTCGGTGACAAGACCGGATGATAGACAAACGCATAATCCATCACGAGTTCACGCCAGTGCAGACCGAATCCCGCCGTGAATCCGTTGGGATTCGTGAAAATCCCAAATCGCAAATCCAAAGGAGGGAGGACGGTCGCGTTCAGACCTCCTTTGAACTGCGTCTCTCCCCCCAAGATCCGCTCGATATCAAACGAAGTCTCCACTCCATGATAGGGGAAATAGAGAATGCCTCCCGAAAACATTTGCGGCAAGTCGCGCTTGGCATACTCCCCAAGTTGCGGACGATTGATGTTATGAACCACGCCACCTAATCGCAAACGGTCCCACACTTGAGCCGAGGCGCCGATGTCCAGACCCACAGTCGCCGCGCTGCCCAAATCCACTTCGCCGGACGCGCCGCTGACAGAGTTCGCCAGCGACCAAGTGATGAGCTTCAGACTGTAGCCGATGGCCAAAGCGGTATGAATGTCTTTCTGCAGCAAGAGACCGTGCGAGAGGGCAAGTTCCCCTTCGACCGAGAGCGAAGTGCCCTCGCAGCGCGTGCCGAGTGTCTGGTAGGAAAGAGCCGCGGCGCCCGCCTTGCTCGGAAGCTCACTTGTGATGGCTCCCGCAAGGTGTGAAAGGAAAGCAAGGCCCCAAGGTTGATGATAAACAAACGCTCCTTGCGTGCCGCTCGTGAAGGCCAAGCCGGCAGGATTCCAATAGCAGGCGGCAGGCCCTCTGGCAACGGCCGTATAAGCGCCCCCCACAGCCGTCGCCGCCGGCACCGGAGGCAAGGGATTCGACACCATCTGCGCCATCGAAGGTGACAGAAGTAGAAGAAGCGCAAGAACAGGAAGAAAAGCTTTCAACAGAAGGATCCTCGAAATATGTTTAAGGATGAAAAATCACAGAGTGGCTATTCGCCTATTTCAACCGCGTCCCCACGACAACCGGTTTCATCGCGGTCGTCTTTTTGCCCGAGTATTCCGATTCAAGATGCACGATGTAGGTTCCCAAGGGCAGCAGCTCGCGCAGTTCATCGCGTCCATCCCATGAAATCGTGAAGGGTCCGACGGATGTTTTGTTCACCAGCGTCGCGACAATTTGCCCTCGCAAATTGAAGACCCGCAGCTTGATCTGCGCTCCCAGGGGGGCGTTGTAGGCAATGTTGATTTTCTGTCCCATATCCGGCGCAAAAGGCTTCGCTTCCACCGTGAGCATCGCCTCGGCGGAAGGAAGACCCGTCGGCTGCGCCGAGCTGAAGTCTTCGGCATAGCCCGCCAGCATCTGGAAATCACCCAGATATTGAGAGCTTACGCCTTCGATGGAGCAAGTCTTGCCCTCGAGGTCGCGCATCGCATAGATGACGCCGTCCAGCGTCACTTCGCGCAGCCTCATATCGTTCCAGACACGAATCGTCAGATTGCCCGAACCGTCGTCAATGTAGATGTTCGTGCCGCCCCCAATATTCTCATCCACGCGCAGAATTGTCCCGGTTATTTTGCACCAAGTCCCGGACCCCAGCACGCCGGAGGCGGATGTGCGAATCAGGCTTTGCTGCAAAGGCCTATTTCCCGTCTCAACGACGACAGGCTCAGGCAGCGGCATGTCTTCCGAAAGCAGCCTGATCGCCCCTTCACTTGTGAACCCGCCCATCTGCAGAGAGCCATCATAATCGCTCACAGTACCCGTGATTTCGATCAGATTGTCGCGCACAATGAGTGGGAAGCTGGCTGCAGGCCCCGATTCCGAGAGATTCAGTCCCCGACCGCTGCCATCCTGAATATAGGCCGAAATGCGCCGTGATCCTCCGGTCGTCGTCACATCCTGCATGAAACTCACAACTCCGCACACTGTCAGTGTGGAGTCCCGGAAGAGCTCATAGAAATCATAGAAACTGTCAATGGAGGCATAAGCGCGCTCGGAAAAACCGGTGAACTCAACCGACTGCGCCGAATCGGGAGCAATGATATTGCCGACGGTGTCCGCGATTCCGGAAACCGTCAGAGTGTAGGTGTAGCCCGTCTTGAGAGAATCCCAAGGCTCGAGCGCGACCATCTTCTGATTGGAAAAGAGCCGCACACTTCTCAAGTCAAGAGGGACGGGACTCGTGAAGTCCCTGAGGGTATAATTTGCCAAGTTGTTCGCCGATGCCGTGTCCAAGGCCTCGTTGAATCGGACATTGACCTGAAAATACGAAATCGCCGACGCCTCCAAAAGCCGAGGCGCTCGTTTGTCAATGATTCCAATATCGAAATTTCCCCGCGGGTCCAACTTGTGCCCCGTCGCGGAATGATAGGTGACCACGCCTCGCAAGAATCGCATGCTGTCTTGCGGCATGGCCTCATACTCATAGGCGAATTCATTATCCACGATGGCCGTTCCGCACGCGTCTTGATACCGAAATTGTCCGTAGGAATCCGCGCTACTGAGAACGACGCCCTCGCCCAGCTCTACAAAACACCCTTCATACATCTCGCCGGAGTCCGCACCCAGTGTCGTTGCGCAAATGGGCAAGGGGGGCAGCGGTGGATTTCCCGTGGAAATCACCGTCAGGCCGCTGACGGAGGAAAGTTCCAATGTCCCATAATAATCTTGAACGCGTGCCGAGAAGCGAACATGATCCCCGAGGTTGAGACCGGAACCACTTCCATAGACATAGACCCCGTGCCATGGCCCGGGCGTCGGATCCGAAACAAAGAAATTGTCTCCGTCGTAATTTACAGCCGTGACCACAACATCTTCCAGTGTTACTTGGTCATACCCTCCCACATACCGAATATCGAAAATGGTTAGCGTTGTGGAACGAACCACATAGGAAAAATAGTCCTCAGGCGCATCGGAAGGATTCGTGGCCGCGGCACCCTCCGTGTCTTCCGCGCGGATGTAGTAGTGCACCTCTGTGAAAGCAGCGTAGGGCGCAATCAGAGCCCCATAAATCCCATCTCCGGCCGCCCCATCTCCATGCGTCCCGTCATCATACATCGGTGTCTCTTGCCACACTTCCTCGTTAGACTTCTTGAAGAAAAGCTGCGCCGAGGCCACTCCGCTCTCATCGATGATTCTTGCCTTTACAAGCACCGCTTGCTCCGAGGTCGGGTTCGTCGGCGTCTGAGACACATTGCTGATTGTGGGCGGCTGATTGGCCCAGAAAGTGAAATCGAGACTCCCTCGCGGTTCGAGTCGGAAGACTCCACTCGTAAAAACCACCACACCTCGAATCTTCCGTATGGAATCGCCCACGACAGGTTCATAAGCATAATCAAATCCAAAGCCGACCTGACATGTGCCCGTGCCGTCATCCATCTCCCAGTAACTCGCCGAAACGGCTCTCACTCGAACGACTTCGAGTTCCGCCACGACGCCCTCATAGGCCTCCGCGGAGTCGAAGATCCCGGTGTATGTCGAAAAGGCGGGAATCTCTCGAACATTGGGAACCCGGATGTAGTTTGCGGCGTTGATATTTCGCAGTCGCGTCTCGCCGCTGGATTCATAGACCTCGCCCTGCAGCCGGACGGAATCACCGATTTGGATTTGGCGGTCGGCATTATCAAAAACATAAATGCCGTGCCACGGCCCACCGGTGCCGTCACCGAGAAAATACCTCGTCACGCGACCGGTGTAGTTCGTGGCCGTGACAATGCCCCCTGTGATGACGGTGGTGCCGGCATAGGGTGAATTGCCCGTAGTGTCGGTCGTGAACTGGATGTCATAAAGGGAAACGGTCGGCTGGGCCAGCGCACAAGTCGCCGAGACCAGAAGGACGAATAGGGCGGAGCGGAAAGCTGTCATAGGAATTTCTAAACTTTTTGTCTTAAAATTTCCTAAGAATATAGGCAAAAGCGCGGACAAAAACAAGTCGTGAGCTCCTCCGTGCCGTCCGGTGCTCAATAAGGCCATTCCTTGCAATTGTGGGATGCAAGTGTTAAATTAACGCGACATGCTTGCTCCGTTTGAATTGGCTCTTCTGGCGATCGGGCTCGGATGCGACGCGTTTGCCGTGGCCGTCGTGGCGGGCATCCGAGGGATTACCGCCCGCCGACTGTTTCGCGTCTCATGGCACATGGGTTTCTTTCAATTCCTCATGCCCATTCTCGGCTACACTCTGGGCGTGGGACTCTTGCACATCATCGGCCGCATCACCCGTGTTGCCGGAAGTGTTCTCTTAGCGGGAATTGCAGGCCACATGCTCATCGAAGGGTGGCGCAGTGCCCGAGAATCCGAGCCACGCAAGCCTGCCGACCTCAGTCGTGGCTGGCTGCTTGTGGGAGTTTCCGTCGCCACTTCCATTGATGCCTTGATTGTGGGAGTATGGTTGGGAATGACCGGCGGTGAGCTTCTGTTGCAGAGCTCGATCATCGGACTGACGGCGGGCACCATGGCCTGCGGAGGAATGCTATTGGGCAGAGCTCTTTCGCATCGAATCGGACGAGTGGCGCATTTCTTGGGCAGCGCGGCTCTCTTCGCTCTGGCGGTGCGTATCTTCTTTGAATAACCGTTTTCTTTGAGAAGCTTTTCGAAATAGTTCCGCATATGTCTCTATTTGGAAAAATACATCCCATCACCACCCTTCTCTTTCTCTCGTGCGCGCTCGTCTCCTCGCTGTACGCAGGGACCTTCACGGAAGACTCGCTCCATATCGCGGCCTACTGCGAAAAGATGGAGACCGGTGACACGGCAAATGCTCGCGCCTTTCTTCTAACTCTGAGCGAGAATCTGGACGACGAACTGGCTCGAAAAGCCAATTTTCTTCTTGCGAAAATGGCGCTGGATGCCGGTGACTTTGAGGGTGTCCATGAGGCGATTACCCTCGGTGTGCCCGAAGTTCTCAACGATTGGGCAACCTATTGGGAAGCTTTGGCTTTTCAGAAAGCCGACCGTCCGATGGACGCTGCCATAAGTTTCGCTTGCCTGGCCACCGATTCCGTTTCGATTCTCGCCGAAGAGGCGCTGTGGCGCTTGGCGACCCTCACGCTCGAGAGAGGCCATATTGATTCCACGATTCGGCTGGTAAGCCGCTATCGGGTGCAATTTCCAGAGGGCCCGCATCGCCAAGAGATCGAGCTTTTGGAAGCGTCGGCGTTGGTTCTCCTTCGGGATTATGCCTCGGCCGTCGAGTGTCTTTACCGGGCGGAGCTTCTGAACCCCACAACGGAAGCCGGAAAACAGGCTGAGTTCAAGCGTCTTTCCTTCAAACAGCTCTATGCCTTCGAGCCTCGCCCCTGGACTCTGGAGGAAATCCGCACGCGCCTGGAGGCGTTTTTTCGCGCTCAATCTTATAAGACGGCGTCGGCCTGGGTGGAGGAGCTTTTGCTGCGCAAACCGTCGCCCATGCTTGAAGACCTCGCGCTCTACTGGAAAGGAACGCTGCTTGCCAAAACCGGCAAGCATCGGGCAGCCATCGCCGCACTGACG